>NZ_LDTE01000045.1 GCF_001476905.1 Sphingomonas sanguinis
GGCGGGAGGGGATGGGGGAGGGCAGAGAGTCTCACAGAGACCATCGCCTGTGGCCTTGCCCTCCCCAAACCCCTCCCGCCTGCGGGAGGGGCTTAAAAAGATAGAAGATAAGGAGAGCAGACATGGCGCGGATCGCCTTTATCGGCCTGGGCAATATGGGCGGCGGGATGGCCGCCAACCTCGCGAAAGCGGGGCATGACGTCCGCGCCTTCGACCTGTCGGCGGACGCGCTGGCGGCGGCCAAGGCGGCCGGGTGCCTGCCCGTCGACAGCGCCATCGCGGCGATGGACGGCGTGGAAGCGGTCGTGACCATGCTGCCCGCCGGAACCCATGTCGAGCGAGTCTATGCCGATGCCGTATTCGCGGCAGCACCGCCGTCCGCGATCCTGATCGATTGCTCGACGATCGATGTCGCCACTGCCCGCCGCGTCGCCGAGGCGGCGGTAGGAAAGGGCATGATGGCGGTCGACGCCCCCGTGTCGGGCGGGATCGCGGCGGCCAAGGCCGGAACGCTGACCTTCATGGTCGGCGGTTCGGAACAGGCCTTCGCCCGCGCCGAGCCCTTCCTGTCCGCCATGGGCCAGGCGGTGATCCATGCGGGTGGTAACGGCGCGGGCCAGGCCGCGAAGATCTGCAACAACATGCTGCTCGGCGCGACCATGATCGCGACCTGCGAGGCTTTCGTGCTGGCCGAGAAGCTGGGGCTGGAGGCGCAGACCTTCTACGACATCGCCTCGGTGTCGTCGGGACAGAGCTGGTCGATGACCAAATATTGTCCGGTCCCCGGCGTTGGGCCAGAGACACCCGCTGACCACGATTATCAGGGCGGTTTCGCGGCGGCGCTGATGCTCAAGGACCTGAAGCTGGCGATGCAGGCGGCGCAGGACGCGGGCGCGACGACGCCGATGGGCGAGCGGGCGGCCGAACTCTACGCCGCGTTCGTCGGCGAGGGGCAGCCGCCGGTCGATTTCTCCAGCATCATCCGCACGCTGCGCTGAACTCCTCCGCTCAGCCTGAGCCCTCTGGCGGGCTGGCAAGCCACGTGTTCAGGATGAACTTCGGCGCATCAAGGTGAAGTCAGAGGCCGGTGGATGAGGTTTACGCAAAGGTGCGGAGGACGCAGCGTCGGTCTGCCATTTCCGTGTCGTGCCTGAAACGACGATGGCGTGCCCCATCGTAACGGGAGCCGCACCCTCATCGGGAGCGAGTTTTTGCAGGTCTGCCGGAACCACTCTGCGCCCTCTGCGCCTCTGCGCGAACCTGAAACAGTTGGAAGCTCTCGACCTTCGATTTCACTCAGGCCGAATGCAGCGGAGATGCCCAGGGAAAGACGCGAATAGCCGAACCTGCCTTTTCCCACCTGGCAATGCGGCTTAAAGCCGGGAGGGTGATGGATATCTCTGCCCCTCTTCGCCTGCGCGTCGACCGTGATGCGCTTGTTGCCAACTGGCAGGCGCTCGACCGGTTGAGCGGGCGTGCGGCGTGCGGCGCGGCGGTGAAAGCGAACGGCTATGGCCTGGGCGCGACTTTGGTCGCCGAGACCCTGGCCGGGGCGGGGTGCCGCGATTTCTTCGTCGCCAGTTGGGCCGAGGCGCTGGCACTCGCGCCGCTGGGGCTGAGCCTCTGCGTTCTGCATGGCCTTCGGCGCGAGGACATGGCGGCGGCGAAAGCCGGTGTCGCCCGGCCTGCGCTCAGCACGCCCGAACAGATCGCCCGCTGGCGCGAGAGCGGCGGCGGCGCGTGCGACGTGATGGTCGATACCGGCATGAACCGGTTGGGCGTGTCGGTGGAGGCTGTCGCCGAGGGCCTGCTCGACGGATTGGAGATCGACACGCTGCTCAGCCACCTCGCCTGTGCCGACGAGGATGTGCCGATGAACGCGCGCCAGCTGGCCGCCTTTGAGGGGCTGAAAGGGCGAACCGCCGCCCGCCGTATGAGCCTGGCCAATTCGGCGGGGATCGGACTAGGCGAAGACTATCATTTCGACCTGACCCGGCCGGGGCTGGCGCTGTACGGCGGGGTGCCGCGTCCCGACATGGCCGCGCATCTGCGACAGGTCGCCTGGCCCGAAGCGCAGATTCTCCAGCGCCGGCAAGTGCCCGCGGGCGAGACAGTGGGCTATAACGCGACTTGGACCGCCCCTGTCGAGACGCAGGTCGCGATCGTCAATCTGGGCTATGCCGATGGTTACCGCCGCGCGTTATCGGGGCTTGGTGCCGCTTTGGTCGAGGGTGAGAGGCTGCCGGTGATCGGTCGCGTCTCGATGGACCTGACGGCCATCGACGTCTCCGCCCGCCCCGACCTGGCCGAGGGCGACTGGCTGGCGATGGATTACGACTTGGCCCGGGCATCTACCCTGTCGGGCGTATCGCAATATGAGCTGCTGACGGGCTTGGGCCAGCGTTTCGGGCAGGAATGAAAAAAAGGGGCCCTCCCGAAGGAGAGCCCCAGCACATTCTCTATATGAATGAGATCAGTATCTGACAGCGGCAGTGATCGCGAAACGACGACCAACAGCGTCGTTAACGACACCTGGGAGGTAATAGCCATAATAGCGCTGGCTAATCCGATCGGTCAGATTGGTTGCAGTGATGCTTAGCGTGAAGCGTTCTGTCACATTGAAGAAGACATTCGCGTCGACGGTAATGAAGTCCTTGTACTTGTCGAATTCGCGTGTGTCATTGGGGTTCGGACCACGGTTGAAGCGGGAAGTCAGCTGTTGGCCGGTGTAGTTGACGAAGGTGCTTACACCCCAGTTTTCGTTCCGATAACGGACGCGCGCCTGACCCTGCCATTGCGGGTCGCCAACGGTCCCATCGCTGCGCGCGGGCGCAACGCCGGTGATGTCAATCAACCGCTTGCCCTGGAAATATACAAAGCCGCCAATCGACAAAGTACCAGGGAGCTTGAGCCCATTCAGTCGAGTGCGATAGTCGATTTCGCCCTGCAGACCTTCAAAATCATAACGAAGGCCGTTAACGAATCCCGAGTTTACCGCTGGGTTGGCCGGATCGGAGATGACCTGACCCGTCGCATCGCGGCGGATCTGCGAACAGAACGCATTGCCGTTCGCAGGATCATCGGCGTTGAAGGAAGGATTGTCGAAGCATCCCGAACCGATCTGAGCGACGGTCAGGTTGGCAATCGGCTGGCGCAGCTTAATGTTAAGATAATCGGCCGAGATCGTCAGACCCGGAACAAAGCGAGGCTGAAGGATGATTCCGATATCGTAGCTGCTGGCTTCTTCATTCTGAAGGTTCGGATTGCCGCCCGAGCGGCCCGGAACTGTCGCAGATGCTGCGGCGAGAGGAGTCGCGTTGGGATAGCGTGACAGAAAAGCGGTGCAATTGCGGTTGCGGATATCAGGCACCGGGCCTGCGTTCCGATTTCCGGGTGAGCAATAGTCCGTCACCGTCGTGAACGTGTTGGTGATCGGCGAGAAAAGCTCGACTACCGAAGGTGCACGGAACGACTTCGTGTAATTTGCGCGAATCCGAATATCGCGAATCGGCTCAATGCTGCCACCCGCGGCCCACGAGAAGAAGTTGCCGTTAACGGTATTGTTAACGTAACGACCGCGACCAAATACCTCCATGCTATGAATGAAAATGTCATTCTGCGGCTGGATCAGTGGAACCAGAACTTCGCCAAATACTTCATTCAAAGTGTATTTGCCGGATACCGGGGCAATGGCAACGGATCGGCCCAGTCCTCGCTGCTGGAAAGAATCCGGAGTGAAGCTGGCCTTTTCCTGACGATGCTCGAAACCAGCATTGAAGCCGACCGGATTTCCGAAGATATCAAATGGCGAGCCGCCGAAGTTGGCATTCAGAACGAATTGCTCGAAGCGACTGGTCGCCGTCACGTCCTGAATCACGTAGTTGAGCGCTTCTCGTGACGCTACCCCCTGGCCGAACAGATTGAGAGGACGGCAGGCCGCATCTGCAACTGGCGCAAAGCCCGGTGTGGCAAGAACTGTCGGCGTGGTCGTGCAGACGATTTCGCCAGCAGCGTTGCGCCCGACGTTGACGGCATTGACGAAATTCTGCTGGTTGATTGCCTGATTATAGTCAACGAAATCGTTTCGGCCATAGGTTAGAGCGATTTCTGCCTGATAATCGCGACCGCCCAATTTGAAATCGCTCGATGCGCCCAGGACGCCGCGATAAAGGTCGTTTTCAGAGTATCCTGTTACGTCTGCCAAATCCAGGTTGGCCCGGCTCAAGCGGAAAGTGGAGTAGCCCGCCTGCGTCAGAGTCTGGCGTGCCTGGTCTGTCAAGAACGGGTTGTTGACGCTGAAGTTCAGTGCGGCACTAGCGCCACCAAAGAGCGACGAGTTGAAGGTCGGCTGACGCAGAAGCTGGTCACCACGACCATGATAGTACATGCCTTCTGCAAAAAGCTTGACTTCTTCGGTCAGGTCGAAGTTGGCGAAGATGTTGGCCGCAATGCGCTTCTGGTCACCGGTAATTTGCGTGACGTCGCTAAAGCGGAACCCGTCCTTCGTGCTCGACGAACGCGCAGCACCGCCAGTGATCGGCGGAGCCGTGGTCGATCCTTGGAACACGATGCCGGGATTAAACGGTACGAGGTTGCCGAACTGATCGAACTGACGCGCATAGTCCAGCGAACGCAGGCTGGTCGCCCCGGCGGGTGCGATGATCAGGCCACCATAGGCCATCGACGCGATGCTCAGATCGCGTACCAACACCGATCCTGGGAATCCGTCCGTGGCTGAGTCGTTGAATCCGATATTCGGGTTGACTCGCCCATCGTTGCCCGGGGTTCGTCCAGCCGGACCGAAGCGCGCGGCCTCCGACGTCGTCGGGTTCTGCAATGATCCGAGATTGTTGCGATAGAAATCGCGGTCGTTCTGCACCATCCCCTTCACGGTTTCATACATGCCCGCGATGGTTATGTTACCGCGCCCTTCGGCGAAATCACGACCGGCTATTGCCGACAGATTGACGCGCTGATTGTCGCCGCGCTCGGTGATGCCCGTGGTCGCGCGGACTTCAAGACCCTTGAAGCGGTTGCGCAACTTGATGTTGATTGTTCCGGCGATAGCGTCCGAACCATAAATGGGGGCGCCGCCGACGCCCACACGGTCGACGGAGTCGATGACAATCGTCGGCAGGATGTTGAGGTCGACCTGCGTACCTCCAGAGGCATTGGTGAAAATCGATGCGACGTTCGACGTCACGACGCGGCGACCGTTGACCAGGGTCAACGTGCGGTTTGAGCCCAAGCCATACGCATTGGCGAAATTGACGCCTTGGCCAAATGATCCCTGAGTTCCGTTCGGCGTCACGCTGCCGCGGATGCCTGGGATTTCGTTCAACGCGTCGGCGACGTTGGTCAGGTTGCGGGCTTCAAGATAATCGCTGCCGATCGTGACGATCGGCTCCTGCGAGACCGTGTTGGGCAGGCGAATGCGCGTGCCCGTAACCGTGACTTCGCTATTCTGCGAGGGGCCCGCTTGTTCTTCGCTCGGAAGCTCCGATCCTTGAGGCGTCGATGCGGTTTGGGCGGAAGCTTCTAGTGACAGAGCGAACAGAGAGCCGACGATAGCCGATGCTCCCAGTAGTGCGCGCATATTCATTCTTTACCCCCGTTATGACGGATCGTTCATGTCCGTTCATCCAAGGGAAAGAAATTTCCGGCCTGAAAACAAGCGTCCATGCGACGCGCAATAAAAAAACCGTGATCGATGTTGCAGGGATGTGACAGCTTCGACACATCCCTGCAATCCAAACGTTAATTACGAAACTTTCACAAAGCGGTGTATTTACCGCTCAACACACATGGCGATGCCCATGCCGCCGCCGATGCACAGGGTCGCCAGACCCTTCTTCGCGTCGCGCTTCTGCATTTCGTAGATCAGAGTCGTGAGCACCCGCGCGCCGCTGGCGCCGATCGGGTGGCCCAGCGCGATGGCGCCGCCGTTGACGTTGACCTTTTCGGGATCGAAGCCCAATTCCTTGCCGACCGACAGCGCCTGCGCGGCGAAGGCTTCGTTGGCTTCGATTAGGTCGAGGTCGCCGACGCTCCAGCCCGCCTTTTCCAGTGCGCGCTTGGTGGCGGGGACGGGGCCGATGCCCATGACCGACGGGTCGACACCCGCCGAGGCCCAGCTCTTGATCGTCGCCAAGACCGGTGTGCCGCGCTTCTCGGCTTCCTCGCGGCTCATCAGGACGATGGCGGCGGCACCGTCGTTCAGGCCCGAGGCGTTGGCGGCAGTCACCGTGCCGTCCTTCTTGAAGGCGGGGCGGACGCCCGACACGCTCTCGATGGTCGCACCGGCGCGGATATATTCGTCATCGGCGACGACCGTCTCGCCCTTGCGGCCCTTGATGGTGACAGGTGCGATCTCATCCTTGAAGCGGCCCTCGCCACGCGCCTTTTCGGCGAGGTTCTGCGAGCGGACGGCGAACTGGTCCTGCTCGTCGCGGGTGACCTGATATTGCTCGGCGAGATTCTCGGCGGTGATGCCCATGTGATAACCGGCAAAGGCGTCGGTCAGGCCATCATGGACCATGGTGTCGACCATGGTCAGCGGGCCCATCTTGATGCCGCCGCGCATCGTCTGGGCGTGGGGCGAGAGCGACATCGACTCCTGGCCGCCCGCGACGACGATGGTTGCGTCGCCATTGGCAATGGCCTGCATCCCCAGCGCAACCGCGCGCAGGCCCGATCCGCAGACCTGGTTGACGCCGTAAGCGGGGACTTCCTTGGGGATGCCTGCCGCCATCGAGGCCTGGCGGGCCGGGTTCTGGCCTTGCGCGGCGGTCAGCACCTGGCCGAGGATGACCTCGGACACGTCCTCGCCCTTGATGCCCGCCTGTTCGAGCGCGGCGGTGATCGCCACCCGGCCCAGTTCGTGCGCGGGCGTGGCGGCAAAGGCGCCCAGGAAGCTGCCCACGGGGGTACGCTTGGCGGCGGTAATGACGATTTCGGTCATGAAGGCTCCTCTCAACTCACACTCTATCTAGGCGCGGGCAGCGCGGTGATCCAGTCGGCCAATGGCTGCCAGAGCTGTTCCTGCGCCCGCCCGCCGACGACCATGCCGACATGGCCCGTGCCCCCCGCTCGCCGGTCGGGCAGGCCGATGGCGGTGGCGGCGGGGACGATCCGGTCGGCGGTGGCGACGAACTCGACGCTAGGGGCGTCGCATTGCGATGGTGTGACGACCTCGCCCGCGACGCGCCATTGTCCCTGTCCGGGACGGTCCTGCGCGATCAAGTCCTCGAACAGCTCCAGGCCAAAGGCATGGGGCAGGGGGGCACCCTGATTGGCCCAGTCCTCCAGCCGGATGAAGCGGCGAGCAGCCTCGCTGCGCGGATCGAGATCGGCGAAGGCCGCATATTTGGCGATGGTCCGCCCTGGGTCGAGCCGCCAGAAGCCCGCCTGCAACGCCTCCATCGGGACCATCCCGAGCAGTTCGGAGGTCGGTTTGATCCCGGCCCATTGCGCGGCCATCGCGGCGCGTGCTTCCTCGCCATAGCCGGTGAAGTGCCAGGGCGCGGCGATGGCGGCGAGCCCGGCCACCCTGGTCCGCGCGGCGGCGGCCATGGCGAGCGTCCCGCCCAGGCAATAGCCGACCAGCACCGGTGGCTGTGGCAGGCACGCGATCAGGGGCAGGAGGAAGCGCTCGACATGACCCGCGACGCCGATGTCGCGATCCTTGGCGCTGGGCGTGCCCCAGTCGACTAGCCAGACATGGAAACCCTGTCCCCGCATCCAGCGGATCAGCGAGCGGTCGCGGGACAGGTCGAGGATCGAGGGGGGGTTGATCAGCGAGGGGATGAAGAGGACCGGCCGCCCTTCCCCTCCCGCATCGCGCAATTTCACCCGGCCTCGGCGGCGACGCACCGGCAGGGCGCGCATGGGGCGCTCTCGCTTCGCCGCCTGGAACAGGCGCAATCCTTCCATGGCGCTTTGCACCAGATCGGGATTTTCCGCAGCCTCGCTGCGCAACATCGCCAGGAACAGCGGTAAAGGGCGCGGACCGTGTTGCGATGCGAAATCCATGGCGTTAGGCTGTACCAAAATCAGGAAAGGCGGGGGTTCGATGAAGAAGCAGGCGGCGGACGGCATCGTGATCGTCAAGAAGTACGCGAACCGGCGGCTCTACAATACCGAAACCTCCTCCTACATCACGCTCGATCATCTGGCGGCGATGATCCGGGCGGGCCGCGACTTCAAGGTGGTCGACGCCAAGACCGACGAGGACATTACCCATAATGTCCTGACCCAGATCATCATGGAAGAGGAAAGCCGGGGCGAGACGATGCTTCCGGTGAATTTCCTGCGCCAGTTGATCTCGATGTATGGCGACTCGATGCAGGCGGTGGTGCCGGGCTATCTGGAAGCGTCGATGGACAGCTTTCGCCGCAACCAGGAACAGTTCAAATCGGCGGTCGAAGGCGCGTTTGCAGGCACGCCGTTCGCGGACATGGCCAAGCGCAACCTGGCGATGTTCGAGGCCGCGACGCAAGGGTTCAAGGCCGCGACGCCCGCAGCCGCACCCGCCCCGACGCCAGCGGCCCCGTCCGCCAGCAAGGATGCCGAGATGGCCGCGCTGAAGGCCGAACTGGCGGCGTTGAAGGACAAGATCGAGAAGCTGGGGGAATAGGTCCCAATCCTCCCCGGCACGGGGAGGGGGACCGCCGCGAAGCGGTGGTGGAGGGGGCGTGCCTCTAACGGCGACCTGTGAGGAAGTCCCCCTCCGTCAGCGCTACGCGCTGCCACCTCCCCGTACCGGGGAGGATATGCGTTGCCTTTCACTTCGCTCGGGAAAAACACACCACCATCCCCTCCATTGAACCCACGCCCACCCACCTCCATATCGCCGCGCATGAGCGGGAATGAACACGCCATGCCTACCTGGCATGGCACGACGATTTGCTCGGTGCGCCGTGGCGGCCGGGTGGTGGTGGCCGGAGACGGTCAGGTTTCGATGGGCCAGACCGTCATGAAGCCCAATGCGCGGAAAGTGCGGCGCTTGGGCGATGGCTCGGTCATCGGCGGCTTCGCGGGCGCGACGGCGGATGCCTTCACCCTGTTCGAGCGGCTGGAGGCCAAGCTGGAGCGCCACAACGGCCAGTTGCTGCGCGCCGCGGTCGAGCTGGCCAAGGACTGGCGGACCGACAAGTTCCTGCGCAACCTAGAAGCCATGATGATCGTCGCCGACAAGGACGTGACGTTGATCCTGACCGGCAATGGCGACGTGCTGGAGCCGGAGAACGGCATCTGTGCGATCGGGTCGGGCGGCAATTACGCGCTGGCGGCGGCCCGTGCGCTGGTCGACTATGAACAGGATGCCGAGACGATCGCGCGCAAGGCGATGGCGATCGCCGCCGATGTCTGCGTCTACACCAATGACCGCGTCACGCTCGAAGCCATCGACGGCGCGAACTAATCCGAAAGCTCCCATGAACGACCAGCTGACCCCCAAGGCGATCGTCGCCGCGCTCGACGCGCACATCATCGGCCAGGCCGACGCCAAGCGTGCCGTCGCCGTCGCCATGCGCAACCGCTGGCGTCGCCAGCGCCTCGGCGCCGACCTGCGCGATGAGGTGACGCCCAAGAACATCCTGATGATCGGCCCCACGGGCTGCGGCAAGACCGAGATCAGCCGCCGTCTGGCCAAGCTCGCCGATGCGCCCTTCGTGAAGGTCGAGGCGACCAAGTTCACCGAGGTCGGCTATGTCGGCCGCGATGTCGAGCAGATTGCCCGCGATCTGGTCGAAGAGGCGATCCGGCTGGAGAAGGAACGCCGCCGCGTCGCGGTGAAGGACAAGGCGGAAGAGGCGGCGATGAACCGCCTGCTCGACGCGCTTGTCGGCAAGGATTCGAGCCAGGCGACGCGCGAGGCGTTCCGCCAACGCTTCCGCGACGGCCATCTCGACCAGACCGAGATCGAGATCGAACTGGAGCAGGCGCAGGCCACGCCGTTCGAGATTCCCGGCGCCGCGCCGCAGATGATCAACCTGTCGGAGATGATGGGCAAGGCGTTCGGCGGCGGCCAGCCGCTCAAGCGCCGCAAGGTGACCGTCTCGGCCGCCTGGACCAAGCTGGTCGAGGAAGAGGCGGACAAGCGCTTAGACCAGGACGAGGTGAGCCGCACCGCGCTGGCCGATGCCGAGGCGAACGGGATCGTCTTTCTCGATGAGATCGACAAGATCGCGGTCAGCGACGTACGCGGCGGCTCGGTCAGTCGTGAGGGGGTGCAGCGCGACCTGCTGCCGCTGATCGAGGGGACGACGGTCGCGACCAAATATGGCCCGATGAAGACGGACCATATCCTGTTCATCGCATCCGGCGCCTTCCATGTCGCCAAGCCGTCGGACCTGCTGCCCGAACTTCAGGGCCGTTTGCCGATCCGGGTCGAACTGAAGGCGCTGACCGAGAGCGATTTCGTCGCGATCCTGTCGGACACCAAGGCATCGCTGCCTGCGCAGTACAAGGCGCTGATCGGCACCGAGGGGGTCGACATTTCCTTCACCGAGGACGGCATCGCCGCCATCGCGCGGATCGCGGCGGAGGTGAACGGCCAGGTCGAGAATATCGGCGCTCGGCGGCTTCAGACGGTGATGGAGAAGCTGCTGGAGGAGATCAGCTTCGAGGCGGAGGATCGCCAGGGTTCGACGCTGGTCGTGGATGCGGCCTATGTCGACAAGCAGCTGTCGGCGGTGGCGCGGAATACGGATTTGAGCCGGTTCGTTTTGTGATCGGGGTGGGGGCTCGGTGAGACACCGGAGCCCTCCCCCATCCCCTCCCGTTTACGGGAGGGGAGCGGCAAGACCGAGCGTTGCGAGTCTACCCCCAACGTTTCGCACTAGGCACGCCCCTCCCGTAAACGGGAGGGGATGGGGGAGGGTAGGCCCCAGGCCACTCCCCCTATTTCTTCACCCGATCATAGGGCACGAACCCGTCGAAGAAGCACCACGCCGACGGGATCGACATGCCCGGCTGAATCACCCGGAACCGGTCGTTGCGGCACAGCTGCGAGCCCCAGCGTTCGACGATCAGCGTATTGAACGGCCGGATGCTCGCGCACTGACCGCGGACCTTGGCCTTCCACAGGCGCGGCCCCGCGTTGATGACGATTGTCTCGTCGTCGGTAATAACCGGACCCGACATCGTGGTGCTGGTATCAACGCACTGGGCGGGCGGCCCGGCGACCCGCCCGGCAAAGGGATCGGACTTGGCCGCCGGCAGGGTCAGCGTCAGGCCCAGGGCGGCGGCGGTCATCAGGGAAAAGCGCATCACCGATCCTTTCGATAGGGGACGAACGGGCCGAAGCTGCAACTGCCGGTGAAGAAGCCGGAGGTGCGGTCGACCGTCTGCGCGATGTCGCCCGAACACAGCTGACCCGTGGTCGTGCGCGTCACGAAGATGTTGTTGCCCATGCCGCCGACATGGTCGCAGCCGCCCGCCGTCTCGCTGACATATTTCAGGCGCGGCGACACGGTGTAGACGATGGTCGGGCCATAGGATTTGACCTGCTGCGTCCGATACTGGCTGATGCACTGGGTGGGCGGACCGGCGGTCAGGCCGCTCAGTGCCTTGTCGAGATCGGCCCGCTCGGTCTGGGCGCGCTGTTCGACCTGGGCCTTTTGCGCCGGGGTCAGCGTACAACCTCCCAGGGCCGCCAGGGGGATCAGAACAGAAACCAACGTCACGATACGCATCATTCCGTCTCCGTCAAAATGCCCCTGTAGCGATGGTTTTAACCCTTGAACGCGTCCTTGGCTGCACGCCGTTCGGCCAGTTCCTCCGCATCGACCGAGCGGAGAAAGGGATTGGTCGCCCGTTCCAGCGCGATAGTGGTCGGAATGGTCGGCTCGCCCTGTTCGCGCATGGCCGTCACATCGGCCAGCCGCGCGGCGATCGCGTCATTCTCAGGCTCGACGACAGCGGCGTACCGCGCGTTGGACAGGGTATATTCGTGCCCGCAATAGACGCGCGTGTCGCCGGGCAGCGCGGCGAAGCGGCGCATATTGGCGTGCATCTGCGCTGCCGTTCCCTCGAACAGTCGCCCGCATCCCATGGCGAACAGCGTGTCGCCGGTGAAGATCGTCGCCCGGTCGTCGAAGTGGAAGGCGATATGCCCCGCCGTATGGCCGGGCACGCTCCACACGGTGGCGGTGGCCCCGCCGACGCTGATCGTGTCGCCCTCGGCCAGCAGGGTGTCGAGCCCCTCGATCTTCTCGGCCTCCGCCGCCGGTCCTGCGACCTGCGCGCCATCGGCCTTCAGCGCCAGGGCACCACCGACATGATCGGGGTGCCAATGAGTCAGCCAGACCTGGTCGATCGTCCATCCCCGCGCGGCGGCTGCCGCCGCGACCGGCGCGGCCTCGCCCGGATCGAGCGCGACGGTCTGGCCCGCATGATGGATCAGCCAGGCATAATTGTCGGAAAGGACGGGGACTCGGACGATTTCCATGGAACGCCTCTTACCAGCTTCCGACATTGGGCATCGAGACCCAAGGTTCGGCGGGGGGCAGCGCACCGTCCTGCAACAGTTCGATCGAGATGCCGTCGGGCGTCTTGACGAAGGCCATATGCCCGTCGCGCGGCGGACGGTTGATGACGACGCCCGCGTCCATCAGTCGCTGGCACGTATCGTAGATATCGTCGACGCGGTAGGCGAGGTGGCCGAAATTGCGGCCGCCGGTATAGATTTCGGGGTCCCAATTGTGCGTCAGCTCGACTTCGGCACGGCCTTCGTCACCGGGCGCGGCGAGGAAGATCAGCGAGAAGCGGCCCCGCTCATTGTCGACGCGCCGCACCTCCTTCAGGCCCAGCAGCGCGAAGAAGCGGATGCTGGCGTCGAGGTCGCTGACCCGGATCATGGTGTGGAGATAACGCATCGGAATTCCTGACGTTTTTGACCGGACGGCTATCCTATCCCGGAGCCGATCCTGCAACCTTGACCTGCGATAAGCCTCAGCGCGAGGGGAATTGGGCCAGCGCCTTGGCGGTTTCGGCGCGGATCGGGCTGTCGACCGGGGCGAGCCGGGCGGCCTCGCTCCAGGCCTTGCGTGCGCCCGCCTCGTCGCCCGCCACGGCGGCGATGTTGCCCGCCTCCAGCTGAACATTGGCGTCGTCGGCGGAGCGGGCGAGCGCCTGGGCGATGTCCTTCTGCGCGCGGGGCAGGTCCTTCATCCGCCGCGCCAACGTCGCGGACAGCAGCCAGGCCAGCGGATCGGCGGGCGCGTTGGTCAGCGCGGCGTCCAGGTCGATTCGCGCCGCCGCCGGTTGTCCGGTGGCGACCAGCGCGCGGGCGCGGTCCAGCTGCGCTTCGCCCAGCGCGAAGCCGGTCAGCTCGCCCGCCGCCAGCGCCGCGTCGAGTGCGGTACGCGCGTGTGCGCCATCGCCCGCCGCCAGCCAGGCATTGCCCGCCTGTGCCCAGTAATTGGCGGCGCGAACGTCATGGGCAAGCTCGGCGGCGCGGGCGGCCTGTTGGAACGCATCGGCGGCCGCCGTCCAGTTCCGCTCGGTGGCATAGGCGATACCCAGGCATTGCTGCGCGAAATGGTCGCCGCCCGCCAGCCGCCACTTGCCCGCCTCGATCTTCGCGGCGTCGGGCGTCCGCTCGGCCATGGCGACGCAGCGCTGATAGCGCGCCTCGCGCGGGTCGCCGGGCAGGCTCGCGGGTTTCGGAGCGGTCTGGGTCGCGGCGGCCAGCGCCAGGGGGAGCAGGATCATAGGTGGTGCAACACGTCCTCGACGGCCCGGATCAGCAACGCGATGTCTGGATCGCGCGACAGCCGGTGATCGCCGTCCTTGATCAACACAGTCTGCACATCGGCTGAACGAAACAGCTGCGCCAGATGCGTCGTCCGGTGCCAGGGCACATCGGGGTCCGCCATCCCCTGCAGCAGGCGCACCGGGCCGTCGAACGCGATGGGGCCGAAGGTCAGGCGGTTGGCCTCGCCCGACTGCCAAAAGCGGCGGGTATAGACGGTGGGGGCGGGGCCGTACGGATTGGGCCGCTCCAGCCGCCCGGCCTGGAGGATCGTCATCTTCTCGGCTTCCGAAAAGCCCCAGTCGGTGAAATCGGGCGCAGGCGCGATCCCGACCAGTGCCCGGACCTGTTGGGGCCGTGCGGCGGCGGCAAGGAGCATCAGCCAGCCGCCCATCGACGAGCCGACGAGGATGGCGGGGCCCTTCACCACCTTGTCGAGCATCGTGAGCACATCGTCGCGCCAGTCGGCCAGCGCCTGATCCTCGAAGGCCCCCGGCGACTCGCCGCAGCCGCGATAGTCGAAGCGCAGGAATGCGTGGCCCTGCGCGCGGGCCCATTCCTCCAGCGCCACCGCCTTCGACCCCTGCATGTCCGAGGCATAGCCGGGCAGGAAGACGATCGCTGGGCCGGTCCCCGGCGTCCAGTGATGGGCAAGATCGGGGCGGAGGGCGGGGGCGTCGGTCATGCGGAGGATTTAGGGTGTGGGGGCGGGATTGGAAACCCGATCGCACTCCCCGCCGCTCAGACCGAGCGGAGGGGTGGAGAGGGCGTGTCGCCCCTCAGATCACATATTCCACGCTCTTCATCTGCGTCTGTGCGGCCTGTTTCTTGCGCCGCTTCGCCACCATCTCGGCATGGAGCCGCGCCACCGTGTCGCTGCCGGTCGTGGTGCACAGCCCCGGCACCACGGCATGGACGATCGCGCCCAGCCCGCCGACGATCATGATTCCCCCGAACCGTGCCGCGACACCGAAATGCT
>NZ_LDTE01000046.1 GCF_001476905.1 Sphingomonas sanguinis
GACGCTGATCGCCTCGCCCGCCGTCACGATCGCCAGCACCAGCGTCCCGCCGGGCGAGGCGATCAGCGTCAGCAACGCCACCGCCGTACCGATCCCGATCAGATAGGCGATCGGCACCGCCCGGTAGCGGCGCAGCGCGGTCAACATCGGCGAGGCGATCCATATCTGGGTCAACCAGGCGAGCAACAGGCTGGCGAGCACGGCGCGCAGGAACGGCAATCCGGCCAATCCCCCGAACACCAGCGCCCCCAGGCCCAGTGCAGCCGCCCCACCGATGGCCAGCGCGACGATCAGGATGCCCGGCACCCCGGCCATGTCGCGCGCGAACAACCGGTCGGCGGCCAGCCGCGTCGCCAGGATCGCGATCGGCCCGGCGACCAGCGCCGACAGGCTGAAGCCATAGATCAGGACGGTACGGACCATGTCCGCCTCATCCGCGCCGACCGCGCCGGGGGCCCAATGCTGCAACCCGATCATCGCGACGGCGGTGATCAGCCAGGGCCCGGCACTGATCAGCGCGCCGTGCAGCGCGGCCCCGGCGATGCCGCCGACCCCGCCCTCCCGCGCCATTCTGGCCAATTGAAAACCGATGCCCGCCATGACAGCGGACCCTAGGGCCTAATTATAAATAAAAATCACTCGCCGTCAGATTATGGTGCCCGATCAAGGCGATAGAGAAATCGGCGAGGTTCAGCGCGTCGGTATTGCCCTCGACGATGGTATATTCCTTGCCGCCGATCATCTGATAGCTGAAGCGCAACTGGGCCGCGCCGGTGAACTTGGCGCCGGGCGCGCTCAGGAAGGTGAAGGCCTGGTCGCCCCGCGCGAAGAGCGAGGTGTTGGCGTCGATCGCCGACAGGTCGATCTTGTCCTCGCCCGAGCGGAAGTCGGTGATGACGTCGCGCAGTGAGGAGGCCGGGCTGTCCATGGTCGACTCGAAACGGAACACGTCCTTGCCCGCGCCGCCGGTCAGCGTGTCCTTGCCCCAGCCGCCGATCAGGATGTCGTCGCCATCGCCGCCGTTGAGCGTGTCGTTGCCCAGCCCGCCGATCAACTTGTCGTTGCCGCCCAGCCCGTTCAGCACGTCATTGCCCCAGCCACCATCGAGCACATCCTGCTCGCCGGTGCCGTTGATCGTGTCGTTGAAGATGGTGCCGGTCTTGGTGATGCCGATCATGTCGGTGACGCCGATCGACAGCGCCTGAGTATCGATCGCGCCCTTCGCATCGGTCGCGATGACGGTCACGTCATAGACATTGTCGTGATTGGCGTCGGTCGGGTTTTCATAATCGGGCGCGGCGATGAACTTCAACACGCCGGTCGTCGCATCGATGGTGAAGGCCGCACCGTCACCGCCCGCCGCGATCGAATAATGGATCGCGTCGCCCAAGGCGATATTGGGATCGGTCGCGGTGATGGTGGTGACGGCGGTGCCGTTCTCGGCGATCGCCATCTTGGCCGCGTCGGCGCCGCCGAACGAGGTGATGGTCGGGCCGCTATTGGCGACATGGCCGATCGCCACGTCATGCTGGCCGATCGAGCCGATATCGATGGTCAGGATCTCGCCGACCAGGCTGGTCATCGTCGCGCCCTTGACCGTCGTCCAGTCGCTGCCCGGCGCCTTCAGGTCGATCACGACCTTGCCCTCGCCCTCGACCGAGAAGCTCAGGTCGCGCCCGTCGCCGCTCAGCGAGATGAGCGAGGCGCGCATCGGCAGGTCGGTGATGTGGGTCACATCGTCCGCCACCTGCCCCATGGTGATGGAGTAGGTGCCGCCCGCCTTGGGCAGGAACACCTTGTTCGCGTCATAGGCATACCAGCCCGCCACGTTCTGGATCACCTGGCCCGGCTTCTGCCCGTCGACATCCAGCGCGAAGGTGCCAAGTCCCCCCGCCGACGATACGTTGGCGGTGATCGTGTCGCCCGACACGGTGGTGGTGATCGACGCCTGGTGGAAGGCCCCGATGCGCGCGGCCAGATCGGCCAGCGTCACGAACTCGACGCCCGCCGCCGCCGCCTTGGCGACGAAGTTGGTGAACATCGAGGTGACATAGGGGCTCTTGGTCGCGTCGCCGGTCCACTGGGCGGGGCCGTAATCATGCCACGGCCACACGATGACCGGGGCATCGGCGTGCGCGGTCAGCGTCGCCAGTTCCTTGGCCCATTCGGCCTCCGCCTCGGCCACCGTCTTCTTCTGAAACTCGATCAGCGAGAAGTCGAACATGGTGTTGGGCGCGAGATACACCTTGCCGTCCGCCGCATTGCCCGGCGTCTGATAGCCGAACGCATTGGGATAGCCCGCGCCGACGCCGGTGTAGCCACCCGACAGATAGGTGACGTATTTCAGGATTTCCTGGGTCGTCGCGATCGTCTCGGGCGCGCCGGGCACCGCCGCACCGCCCAGCGACACTTGGCGGCCCAGATAGGCGCTCATCTGCTTTTCCAGCTCGGCGCGCTCGGCCCCGAACTCATAGGCGATCTGGTCGGGGGTCAGGACATTGGTGTCCTCGGGATGGGTATAGCTGTGCAGGCCGATCTCGTTGCCCGCCGCCATCATCTCCGCATAGATGGGCGCCGACACCGACCAGTCGGTCGACCGCTGCTGCGCCGGGTCGTTGCCGATGTTGACGTAATAGCTGCCGACGAAATTATAGAGCGCCTTCCACTGGTCGAGGATGGGCAGCAGCTTGGTGTAGATACCCGCTGAGGCGTCCTCGGGCTTCACTTCGTCCGAATATTGGCTCTGGTCCATGTCGACGCGCGACGCGAACAGCCCGGCGTCACGGGTCATCTGCAACCCGACATGCAGGCCGCCGGTGCTGGCCGAGCCGTTCACCGAATAGCTGATCGCCTTTTGCAGGAGATTGTCGTCGGCCATCGCCGCTTCGGTCGAGAAGATGACGTTGCGGCCACCGGTCTTGGTCGCGATGGCGGCGGCGTAATCCTGGCCGTTCACCGTCTGGGTCGCGATCGTCTCGCCGTTGCCGCTGACGCTGGTGAAGGCGTTCCAGCCGACACCCTTATAGTCGCGGATCGTCTCGCCGACCGCATAGCCGTCGAGCACGTCATGGTTGGCGTCCGCCGCCTTGATGGTGACGTCGGCGGGCCAGCCGCCGGTCACGCGGGTGGCGTCGAACAACAGCTTCATGCGCGCATAGCTGTCGCCTGCCAGCGCGCTGCCGTCCGCCGCATTGGTCATGAACTCGCCCGCCGCGATCAGGCCGATGCCGAACTGCTTGGTCGCCTGTTCCAGCGTATGGGCGATGGCATCCGCCTTGTCCGCCTGGACGTTGCGGAACGAGGGGAAGACGATCGAGTCGTACTTGGCCAGCGTCGACAGGTTGGTCAGATCGTCTTCGGTGATGATGTCGAAGGGCGTGCCCGCCTGCATCGCCTGGCTCTGCGCGGCCATGAACAGTTGCGAATAGGCGGTCTTGCTGAAATAGGCGTTGGCGGTCGTCTCCGACCAGACGATCGCGATGCGGTGCGACGGGTCGGCGGTGATGCCGGTGTCGTTGAAGACGGTGAAGGGCTTGGCCGAGTAATTGCCGGGCAGGAACACCTGGTCGTTGACGTCGAACAGCGTGTCGATCGCCTGCGGATTGCCGATCGCGGCCTTGGGCACGCGGAACTCCACCGTCTGGCGGTCCGCCGACCACGCCGCCTGCAGGCCCGCCATCACCAGCGTCTCGCCCGCCCCGCCCTGATAGAGCGACACGGTGCCGTCGGTGTTGAAGTTGACGTTATATTCGGCGCCACCAGCGAAACCGAACACCTGATAGCCCGTCGTCGCGTTGCGATCGGTGTTGAGCCAGGCGGTGGTATTCACCCCGATCGCCATCGGCGCGGTCATCGCGAAGATGAAATCGGTGCCATCCGCCCGGGCATAGATGGAATAGCCCTCGCCCAGCCCGCTATCGATCCGGTCGGTCGCGTTCCAGTCGGACAGGTTGCCGTCGATCGTGATCTCGGTCGCCATCATGCCATCCTCCGGCCCCGCCCGGGAGCCTTGCGACGGGTCCGACGATGCGTGGGACGCGTCTTTTTCCTCTAATGTCCGCCTATTACGCATGACGGACGCGTCATGCAGTGGTTAACTCTCTGACCACCTGTCCCGATTGTTCCAACGCGATACGAACAGGACGATCTTGCCACCGGAATTCTGGTCGATAGGGCGGAACGGCGTTGACGCTTTGGAAATCATTATGAGTCTGCACCTGATTCTCGTCGAGGACGACGCCGCCTATGCCGAGGGCCTGACCGCCGCGCTGCGGGCGCTCGGCCACCGGGTCGAGCATGTCGGCGACGGGCGGCTGGCACTCGCGGCGATGGACCGCGAACAATATGACGCGGTGATCCTCGACCGGATGATGCCGCGCCTCGACGGGCTGTCGGTGGTCGAAACGTTGCGGTCGCGCGGGATCACCGTGCCGGTCATCATGCTGACCGCGCTCTCCATGGCGTCGGACAAAGTCGACGGGCTGGAGGCGGGCGCGGACGATTATGTCGTCAAGCCGGTCGATCCCGAGGAGCTGAACGCCCGCATCCATGCGGTGCTGCGCGGCCGCCGCTGGACGGTCAGCGAGAGCGACACGATCCGCGCGGGCGACATCGTAGTCAGCCCGACCAGCTTTCGCGCCTGGCGCGGCGGCCGACCGATCACGCTGGCCAATCTGGAGCTCAAGCTGCTGACCGAGCTGGCGCGCCATGCGGGCGAGGTGCTGACCCGCGCCATGCTGATCGAGCGGGTCTGGGGCTATGATTTCGAGCCGGAGACCAACATTGTCGACGTCTATATCCGGCGGTTGCGCATCAAGCTGACCGAAACCGGCGGCGCGGACCCGATCGAAACGGTGCGCGGGATCGGCTATTCGCTGAAACCATGATCGAACGCGCGATCCGGCGACTGTCCCTGCGCGGCCTGACCGCGGGCGTCGTGGTGCTGTTCCTGATCGCGACGATCGCCACCGGGGTGTCGATCCTGGCGGCCAATCGCGTGACCGTGGCACAGCTGGTCGACCGCCGGATCGATGCGATCTCCGACGTCGTGCTGGAACGCGATCCGGGCGAGGGCCTGCCCGCCACCGCGACGCTGCTCGCCCGCATCGCCGCGCTGTCGCGCGAGCGCGACACGGGCGACATCGGCCTGTTGCTGACCGGCCCCGATGCGACGCGGCTGGGCGGCAATATCCGGCTCAACCACCCGCTGCCGCTCGGCCGCTCCGACCTGCGCGCACGCGACGGCATCATCGGCCTGTCGCATGGCCGCGCGCTGGTCCGCGATGCGGGCGTGGGACGGCGGCTGACCGTGGTGGCGGAGACCGAGCCGTTCGACAGCTATCGGGGCACGCGCACCCGCATCTTCCTGATCGGCTTCGGCTCGATCATCCTGATCGTGCTGGGCGGCGTCATCGCCTTTGCCAGGCTGGTCGGTCACCGCATCGCCGACCAGCGCGCCACCGTCGAGGCGATCGTCGCCGGGAATATCCGCCACCGCGTGCCCGTGACCGGTTCCGCCGACGAGTTCGATCGCCAGGCCGCCGCCTTCAACTACATGCTCGACCGCATCGCCGAGCTGATGGAGGCGATGCGCGGCCAGTCCAACGACATCGCCCATGATCTGCGTACGCCGCTCGCCCGGTTGCGCGGGCAGGTCGCCGCGATGGTCGCCGACGCGCCGGACTCGGTGCAGGCCGAACGCGCCCGCGCCGCGCTGGCCCAGTGCGACACGCTGCTCGCCATGTTCGCCGCCCTGCTGCGCATCGCCGAGATCGAGGGCGGCCACCGCCGCGCCGGGTTCGCGCCCTTCGACCTGCCCGCGCTGGTCGAGGAAACGGCGACGATGATGATCCCGGTCGCCGAAGAGGCGGGCCAGGTCTTGTCCGTTGCGGTCGAGCCCGGCGGCGCGCCCTTTGTCGGCGATCGGCAGCTGCTGACCCAGGCACTGGTCAACCTGATCGGCAATGCGATCAAATATGGCGGGGCGGACGCCGCGATCCGCGTGAGCCTGCGCGCCGACGCGGGAGAATGGACTTTGCAGGTCGCCGATACCGGCCCCGGCATCGCGACTCAGGACCGTGACCGGGCGCTGCGCCGCTTCGGGCGGCTGGACGAAGCGCGCGGAGCAGCCGGCCATGGCCTGGGCCTGCCCCTGGTCGCTGCGGTCGGACGGCTGCACCACGGACGACTGGAACTGGACGACGGGGCACCGGGGCTGGTCGCCTCGCTGATCCTGCCCAATCCATAATCCTATTCCTCCCCTGCAAGGGGAGGTGGCAGGCCTTTAGGCCTGACAGAGGGGTATCACCCTCTCGATAGCAGGACACCCCTCCACCATCCTTTGGATGGTCCCCCTCCCCTGCAAGGGGAGGAACGAGGCATAACAAAAGGGGCCGCCCCGAAGGACGGCCCCTGGTTAGTCGGGGTGGGAAAACCCGTCGGCTCAGAAGCGAACCGTACCCTCCAGGCCGATGGTGCGCGGCGGGTTGAAGTTGCCATAGTCGCCCAGCGTCGCAGCGTTGGCGGCCGAGCGACGATAGATGAAGGTGTTGTTGAGCAGGTTGCGGCTCCACAGCGACACGGTCATCTTCGTACCGTTCTCGGTCAGCGGCAGATCGGCCAGCGCGATGCGACCGTTCACGACGAAGGTCTTGTCGGTGCGGGTCGTCTCGTTCTGGAAGCTATAGGCCGGGTCGGCATAGTTGCCGTCCAGGTGGAAGCGGACCTTGGCCTCCGAACCCGGCAGCGGCACTTCGTAATCGGCATAGGCCGAGGCGGCGTTGCGCGGCGTGTACACCACGAACACCTGGGTCAGCGCGTTGCCCAGGAACGGGTTCGGCGTCAGCGGCACGTTGGTGTAGGTATAGGCATAGGACGCGCCCAGCGTCAGACCGTCTGTCGGGTTCACGGTCAGGTCGGCCTCGACACCACGGATCTTCGAGGTGCCCGGCGCATTGCGGGTTTCCTCGGTGTGGAGGTTGTAGGTCGGGCTCGACGGGTTGGTGTCGACATTGTCGAAGTCGATCTGGGTGCCGGTACGATCCATGATGTACCCGGCCAGGTTCAGGCGGACACGGTGCTCGAACAGGTCCATCTTCGACCCGATCTCATAGGCCTTGACCGCTTCGGGACCGAAGGCGGCGAAGGTCTGCGAACGATCGTTGGCACCGCCCGCGCGGTAGCCGGTCGAGTATTTCGCATAGAGATGGATCGTGTCGGTCGCATCGAACGCCGCCGTCACCATCGGATCGAACCGGTTGTTCTCGAAGGTGAAGGGGAAGTTGGTCGACTTGCCCTGCACCAGGTACAGTGTGCCGTTGCGCTTGTCGCGGGTATAACGGCCACCGACGGTCAGGTGAAACGCGTCGAAGCCTTCCGGCGTGTAGGTCGCCTGGGCGAAGGCGGCATAGCTATAGGCGCGCGCGAAGCTGCCGCGCTGCAGGAAGAACGAGCCCGGCGCCCAGCCCTGGTTGCCCGAGCTGATGGTGCCCAGCGCGGTCTGCGACAGGATGGTGTAGCCGGTGCCGTCCGCGTTCCACTGGTTGGTCGACGGGGTCGCCGCCACTTCGCGGGCGTTTTCGGTGAAGTAATAGAGCCCGGCGACGTAATCCAGCTGCGGCAGGCTGCCAACCGCCTGGAATTCCTGGCTGAACTGGTGCTGCTGCATGAAGGACAGGCTGTAGCGGCTGAACTTGCCGTTCGGCAGGAAGACGGTGCGGTGTGCGCCGCCCGAATTGTCCCACTGGTCGGTGGTCACGCCGCGCCACGCGGTGATCGAGCGCAGCTCCAGGCCCGGTGCGACGTCATAGTTCAGCTTGGCCGAGAAGCCGTGGGTGCGGTCGACGCTATACTGCTGCGGCACGCCGATATCGGCGGTCTTCATGCGGTTGTCGCCCGACACGACGACCAGCGGCGACAGCGGCGCGATGGTGCCGGCGGGCAGCTTGCCGTTATTGGCGTTGATCTGCGCGATCGTCGCCACGGGCAGGCCGCGCGGGTTGTAGTTGATCAGCTGGCTGTAGAAGGGCGTGTTCTCGTCCTTCGCCTGGTCATAGGACAGCTCGGCCGAGAAGCCGTCGACCGGCTTCCATACGGCGGCAACGTGACCGCCGACACGATTGTACGCGCCCCAGCCCACGCTGCCCGGCAGCGGGTTCTTCACGAACGGGTTCTGGTGCTGGATCACGCCGTCCAGCTTGATCGCGATGTTGTTGAACTCCGGCAGGTTGACGTGCGCGGCGGTGTTGTACGCGCCGTAATTGCCGAAGCCCGCGGTCAGCGAGCCGCCGAACTTGCCGGTCGGCTTGGCGGTGACGATCGACAGCGCGCCGCCCTCGGTGTTGCGGCCGAACAGCGTGCCCTGCGGACCGCGCAGCACTTCGACGCGCTCGATATCGAACAGCGCGGCGTTCAGGCCCTGCGAGCGGCCGACATAGACGCCGTCGAAATAGACGCCGACGCCGGTGTCACGCGCGGTCTGGTTCTGGTCGAAGGGCACGATGCCGCGGATACCGACGGTCAGCGCCGACTGGCGCGCCTCGAAGGTGGCGACACGGAGCGAGGGGACCGAACCATCGGCCAGGTCGAGCAGGCTCTGGACGTGACGGTCCTTCAGGACGGTCGGGTCGAGGACCGAGATTGCGATCGGCGTCTTCTGCAGGCTGGTCTCGCGCTTGGTCGCGGTGACCACGATTTCCTTCAGCTGGCCACCATCGGCGGGATCGGCCGCCGGGGTCGCCGGATCGGCGGCGGCAGCGGCGGTCGGCTTGGCATCGGCGGCGAAGGCCGGTGCGGCCGTCACGGCCAGGAGCGCGGTGCCGCCCAGCAGCGTGGCGCGAATGAAATGGCTGTTCATGGTGATTTTTTCCCTATCCCCCGATCGACCGTCAGGTCGTCGCTGGCCGCGCGGATAGGGGCGCTCGAAGAATCTGGTGTTACCTTTCCATGACCAATGGGGACTTGTTCATTTCATCCTGGTTTCATCTTCACCCGGTGCCGCAGCCCCCGCACCGCCGCCGGAGCGGATCAGCTCCATCTTCTGCGGCAGGGTGCCGATCTCGATGCCCCTGCTCCGCAGCGCCGACAGCAGCGTGAACAGGACGGCACTGCGCGTCGAATAGGCCGCACGCGGGCTTTCGACATGGGCAAAGCAGTTGAAATGGATTCGCCCGTCGATGATCGAGTCGATGAACGCCTTGGGCGTCGGATCGGACAGCACCGCGGCTTCGCTGGCGAAACAGTCGAGCACAATGGTCCGCACCACGTCCGCATCCGACTCGATCGGCACGGAAAACTGAATCTGGATGCGTCCCAGCGGCCCGGCCAGCGTCTTGTTGAGCACCGACTTGGTGATGAGCTCGGAATTGGGGACGATCAGCGTCGAATGGTCGGCCAGCTCGATCTCTGTCGAGCGCACGCTGATCCGCTTGACGTCGCCCTCGTCGGTGCCGACGCGGATCAGGTCGCCGATCTTGATCGGCCGCTCGGCCAGCAGGATCAGGCCGGAGACAAAATTCTGGGTGATCGCCTGAAGGCCGAAACCGATGCCGACCGACAAAGCGGACAGCAGGAGCGCGATCCGCTCCACCCCGATGCCCAGCGACGCGAGCGCCCAGATGACGGCGAGCGCGATGCCGATGTAACGTGCGACCAGGCTGATCGAATTGCGGCCCGATCCGTCCAGGTCGGTCGCAGGCAGATAACGCTGCTCCAGCCAGCGCATGAACAGGCGCACCAGCCCCAGGCCGACGAACAGCACGACCAGCCCCTGCAGGATCGCACCCGGCGATATCCACACATTGCCGACCTTGATCCCCTCCGCCACCTTGCCGAGCTGGTCGAAGATCGCCCCGGGATTGCCGCTTGCCCCGAACGGTTTCAGGAACATGCCGATCGCCAGCAGGATCAGCGCCAGCCGGACCACGCCCGACAGGATCAGCCCGAACTGATCGACCATCGCCCCGCGAATGCCCAACGCGCGGGTCAGGGTGATGCCGACCCGGCTGTCGCGCACGAAGATGGTGGTGGCGATGTCGTCGGCCGCGACCAGCATCAGGTAGAGCGCCGAGCCGAGCAGCACGGTCCAGCCGATCATCAGCGCGACGAACCAGCTGAACCAGATATAGCCGATGATCAGCGCCAGCCCCGCAATTCCCACCGCGATCCAGGCAAACAGCGTCGCGACGCTCAGGCCCGCACTGACCCCCGCGCTGGTCGTCTCGTCCTGTGTCGCGCGGCGTGCGCGGATCTGGCCCAGCACCACCAGCGTGGCGACGATCAGCAACAGGTGGAGCAGCGCCTCGGTCGCCTGGGTGGCGATCACCGCGCTGCGGCTGCTGCCGATCGCCAGCTCGAACGATCCGATCATCGCGGTGGTGAAGGTCAGGATCGTCAGCCCCCAGGACAGGGGGCGCAGGCGGCTGGCCGTCTCGTCGTCGATCGGCGCGATCCGCCAGGACGGCTGGCTGCGCATTAGCACCGCGCCGGTCACCGCCGCCGTGAACCCCGCAATCCCCGCCGCCCGGACGAAC
This sequence comes from Sphingomonas sanguinis, assembly GCF_001476905.1. Lineage (GTDB taxonomy): Bacteria > Pseudomonadota > Alphaproteobacteria > Sphingomonadales > Sphingomonadaceae > Sphingomonas > Sphingomonas sanguinis_B. Next base: position 10,530 of record NZ_LDTE01000046.1, read on the forward strand.
CCGTTCAAGAACCCCGTCCAGCGTTCGGGCAACAGCCCCGACCAGTGAAGTCCCTGGACCAGCACGAACGCGGCGGCGAGCGGACACACGGTGCCGACCGCCACCCGCCAGAAGGTATTGGCGGATCGCCGCACCCGGCTGGGCGGCGCCTCGGCGATCAGGCGGCGCTGCGCCAGCCGGTGGGCGCTCAGCCGCACCGGCCCGATCAGCAGGATCGCCAGCGCAAAGCCCAGCAGTGCGTGCCACGGAACGCCACCGCGCCATTGCCGCGCGATCTGCTCGCCCCCCTGTTGCAGGAACAGGCCGACGCGCCGGACATCGCGCGGCGCCTGGTCGAGCACGACGATCCAGAAGGCGGGGCTCAGGGGTGACGGCGCCTTGGTCGACAGCTTCTCGTTGAACTGCTCGGTCTGGCCCTGGTCGATCTCGTCGATCAACTGCCCCGCCTCGACCCCGGCCAACCGCCCGCGCTTGATCGCGGCGTCCAGCGTGGTGCGCAAGGTGGACAGGCTCTTGCGCTGGGCGGTCAGCTCGGGCGCTTCGATTTCGCCGGGTGTGACCGGGCCCAGGCCGGTGATGCGTGCATTGACCAGCGCCAGCTGCTCGGACAGATCGGACACCGCCTGGCTCGTCGCGTCCTTGGCCCCCTGGGCCCGTTCGCGCAGCGCCCGGCGATCATCGTCATCGACCCGCGCGTCGAGCGCGCGGTCGACCGAGCGGACATCGACCTCTGCCTGAGCGATCTTCGTGGTCGACGCCGCCGCCGGATCGCCTTGGGCACGCACCGCGCTCGGCACGGCCATGGCCCAGGCGACCACCAGGACCAGGCCCATCATCAGGATACGCAAGGAACGAGACGAAAGCGATGCGGACATGGATCGGCCAAAGGTTGCTGGTCCGCCTGCTCATAGCCGGGCACGGGCGGTCATGCGAGGGGGCGGCGCAAACCGGTACAGCTCCTGTCAGCGATCCATTTGCCACCCTGTCCGAAATCGTGTGTAGCTGGGGAGCCCGCACCGGCCGGGATCGTTAGGGGTACGATCGGGATTCTTCACGCATGACTGAACTGGCTTCCCTTCACGGGCAAACGACCCTGTCCGAGCCTCCCACCGGTCCGGTGCCGCGCGATGCGCATGTGCTGGCGGGCATCAACCGCATTCTGCAGGAAGCGTTGCGCGCCTCGACCGAGGAGGAGCTGGGGCGGCTGTGCCTGGAAGTGGCCGAGGACCTGACCGGCGCGGCGTTCAGCTTCTTCGGCGAGCGGCGGGATTCGCTCGACCGGCTGGATCATATCGCGATCAGCGAGCGCGGCTGGGCCGCCTATGCCGGCGACAATCCCGATTACCAGGCCCGGCAATTGCCCAACGGCATGCAGATCCACGGCATTTTCGGCCAGGTCATCCTGCAGGATCGCAGCATGATCGTGAACGATCCCGCCAATCATCCCGCCCGGGTCGGCACGCCGGAAGGGCATCCCAGTCTGCGCAACTTCCTCGGCGTCCCGCTGCGCCGCGATGGCGAGACCTTCGCCATGATCGCCTTGGGCAACCACCCGACCGGTTTCACCGAGCGCGAAAAGGCGATCATCGAAGAACTGGCCCCCGCCATCGTCCAGGCACTGCTGACAAAGCGGGCCGAGATCGCATCGCGCGCCAGCCAGCGCCGCCTGCTAACCCTGATCGAGGGGATTCCGCAGCTCGTCTGGACCGCGACGCGTGACGGGCAATGGACCTGGGTCAGCCAGCAATGGGTGGCGGCGACCGGGCTGAGCGTCGAGGAGAGCCTGGGCCACGGCTGGCTGGCGGCGGTCCATCCCGACGACCGCGATGCGGCGCGCCGCTTCTGGGACGGCGCGGGTGAAGAAGCGGGCGAGCATGGCGACCTGGCGATGGAGGGGCGGCTTCGCCACGTCGAGACGGGGCGCTATCGCTGGTACAAGACCCGCGCGACGCCCGTGCGCGACGATCATGGCCGGATCGTCGAATGGTTCGGCACCTCGACCGATATCGATACGCTGCGCCGCCTGCGCGAGCGGCAGGAAACACTGGTCGCCGAGCTTCAGCACCGGGTGCGCAACATCCTGACCATCGTCCGATCGATCTTCACCCGCACGGTCGAGACCGGCGGTCCGCTCGACGAGATTGCGGATCATTTTCGCGGCCGTCTCGATTCGCTGGCCCGCACGCAAGTCGTCGCAACCCAGACCCGGTCCGGCCGGGTCGACCTGGAAAACCTGATCCGCGACGAGTTATTGGGCGTCGGCGCGATCGAGGATGACCGGCTGTCGATCGAAGGGCCCGACGTCGCGCTGCCCGCCGATACCGCGGAATCCCTGGGGTTGGCGATCCATGAGCTGACCACCAATGCCCTGAAATACGGAGCGCTGCGGCACCCTGCCGGGCGACTTCATATCGCATGGCACCTAGAACATGGATCAAATGGCAAATGCGAACTGATTGTAAAATGGGATGAAACCGGTGTACCAGCAATGCCGGTTCCACCCGCGAGACAGGGATTCGGAACCGAACTGATCCGGGAGGCCTTGCCCTATGGGCTCGGCGCGCGGACCAGACTGGATTTTCGAGGTGGCGGCGTTCTGTGCGTGATAACGCTACCATGGATAAACGACGAGGCCGACACGCTGAACCGGAGCACCGAGGGATGAATCGCCGATCGCCGCTGGCCGACAAGCGAATCCTGGTCGTCGAGGATGAGTATTTCATCGCGCGCGACCTGGAGCGGATGTTGCGCGCCGCCGATGCGATCGTGGTCGGGCCGGTAGCGACGCTGGAACAGGGTCTGACGCTGGCCGAGACCCAGCCGATCGACGCTGCGGTGCTCGACGTCAATCTGGCGGGCGAGCGCGCCTTCGAGATCGCCGACCGGCTCTCGGCGCGCGACGTGCCCTGGACTTTCCTCACCGGCTATGACGAATGGGCGTTACCTGCGGCCTATCGTTCCGCCTCGATCGTCGCCAAGCCTTTTCAGGCCGACCGCATCATCCGCGCGATCCACGCGCTGATGCCCGATAAAGGACGCGCATGACCCGCCCCGTGACTGCACCGCCCCTCTCCGTGTCCGACGACGTGATCGCTCCTGCGCTCCGCCGCCTGTCGGCCCTGAGCTCGCTGGAGGCGGCGGACCTGACCCTGCTGCATGCGGCGATAGAAGCGTCCCAAACCCATCCGCCGCGCCACAATTTCCTGACCCTGGGGCGGCCGATCGCGGCGCCCTTGCTGCTGCTGCAGGGCTGGGCCGCGCGGGTGCGTATCCTGCCCGACGGGCGGCGGCAGTTCATGAGCTTCTATCTGCCCGGCGACGTGATCGGCGCGACGCATCAGGCGATGCCGATCGCCTCGGCCACCGTCATCGCGCTGACCGAAACGATCGTCTGTCCCGCCCCGGCCGCCCCTGCCGGGTCCGGCCTGGCCCAGGCCTATGCCGTGGCCGAGGCGCTGGACGAGGCCTATCTGCTCGGCCATGTCGTTCAGCTCGGCCGATTGAACGCGCAGGAGCGGATCAGCGACTTCCTGCTCGAAATCTATGAGCGGCTGTCGCTGGCTGGGCTGACCGTGGGCGGCAGTTTCGAGATGCCGCTGACCCAGGAAATGCTGGCCGACGCGCTGGGCCTGACCCCGGTGCACGTCAACCGCATGATCCAGCAGGCGCGCCGCGATGGCGAGCTGATGTGGAAATCGGGCCGGGTCCTGCTGCGCGATCCCGAACGCACCGCGCGCACCATCGGACGGCAAAGTCCGACGGTGACGACGCAACGGCTTGGCGCGAACGGCTGAATCCCGCCCCAGTGCGCAATAGAGGCGGTTGGAGTGCGGACTGCCGCTTGCGACATGCCCTCACCACCATAGCATATTTGGGTCCACTCACCTTGCCGGGCAAGAAGCCAATGCCCGCCCGTTAAACTCACAGAATTTTGATGACCTGCTGCACGCACCCTACCAATTTCATACCAATGTCATCAATTTTACGCCAATCTGACACCGACCGATCCTAACGCCCCCGCCGAACCGGCAAGACAGCCGATGGGGGATTTTGATCATGCTTACGTTTCGCAGCCTGTTGAAGGCCTCTGCCTCGCTCATCCTGGCGACCGGCCCGCTCGCTGCCCATGCGCAGGACGCCGCCGCCGCGCCGCAGGCGGCGGACAGCAGCGATGGCCAGAGCGACGAAATCGTCGTCAACGGCACCTATGCGCGCAGCCTGGCGGCGGGCATCGAGACCAAGCGCCGCGCCGCTTACGGCGTCGACTCGATCAGCTCGACCGATATCGGCAAGTTCCCGACCCAGAACGTCGCCGAGGCGCTTCAGCTCGTCCCTGGTGTGGCGATCACCCGCCCGCGCGGTGAAGGCCTGTATGTCAGTGTCCGTGGCCTGGGCCCGCAGTTCCAGAACACGCTGATGAACGGCCGCACCATCGCGCTGAACGACCTGATCGAGAATGGCGGCGCGGCCGGTCGGCAGTTCCGCTTCGAAATGCTGCCCGCCGAATTCACGTCCAGCATCGACGTGGTGAAGACCCCGACCGCCGACATGAGCGAGGGCGCGCTGGGTGGCAATATCGACGTCAAGACCTTCCACCCGCTGGAGGTCGGCAACAAGACGACCGTCAATATGCGCGGCACCTATACCACCCAGACCAAGCAGGTCCGCCCCAACGTCACCGTGCTGACCAGCGCGAAGAACAGCGATGGCACCTTCGGCATCCTGGCGGGCGCGCAATATTGGGGCAAGACGGTCCGCAACGACCGCTTCATGAATTTCGGCTGGCTGACCGACCGCTATACCGATGCGTCGCGCGGCGGCGCGCCTGCGGGTCTCTATTCGCCGACTCGCACCCGTCCTACCGTGGAGACCGAGGACCGCAAGCGCATCTCGGGCATCGTCTCGGCCCAGTGGCAGCCGACTGCGGAGCTGCAGACGACGCTGGACGTGGTCGCGACCCGGCTGGACGTCGCCTATGACGAGTTCGGCCTCGACATCTATCCGGACGACAACAACGTCTCGATCGGCGGGGTCAAGCAGCTGCCCACCATTCTTCAGCCCGGCTACACCGTCGTTGGCGACACGATCACCAAGGCGACGATCGCCAACGCCCGCTTCATGGCGTCGCGCGAATACAGCCTCAATCGCCATGACCTGATCACCATCGGACTGAAGCAGACCTGGAACCCGGATCGCTGGCATGTCGCCGCCAACGTCAATTGGTCGGCCGCGCACAGCTATCACCCCGACTACCGCACCGGCACCGTGCGCAGCCGTGCCTATTTCATCGCGCCGCTGACCTATGACGCCAGCGGCGGCTATCAGTCGATGCCAACCTTCACCACGCCGGTCGACGTCACCAACCCGGCCAATTACAAGCTGTACCAGTTCAACATCGCGCCCAAGGACAGCAAGGACTGGGATTTCTATTCGCGCCTCGATGTCGGCCATGATTTCGACGGTTTCCTGTCGAAGCTGCAGGCGGGCGGCGAATATCACTGGCGCAAGCGCGACTATTTCCGTCGCGACTATCTGATCGACACCGCGACCAACCAGCCGCTGACCAATCTGGGCGCGGGCGCCTATCAGCAGCTGCCCTATGACGACTTCCTGTCGGGCGTGTCGGGCAATGCCTTCCGCAACTGGCTGGTGCCGGTGACGGCGGCTTATGTCGGCAACTTCTTCACCCCCGCCATCCAGGGTCAGCCGATCACCAATGGCGATCGCCGCTCGTCCTTCGTCGTGACCGAGAAGATCGCCGCCGCCTATGTCCGCGCCGATTACCAGTTCGATGCAGGGTCGGTACCGGTCAGCGGCAATGTCGGCGTGCGTTACGTCCACACCGATCAGGTCGCCAGCGGTACGCTGACCAGCGGCAACACGGCCACCCCGGTGAGCTACCCCAAGACGTTCAACAACGTCCTGCCCAGCTTCAACCTGCGCGCCGACCTAACGCCGAAGCTGGTCGGTCGCCTGGCCGCCAGCCGGGTGCTGACCCGTCCCAACGTCACCGACACCGCACCACGCATCACCGTGTCGACCGACGCCCCGACCGCCAGCGGCGGCAACCCGCAGCTGGTGCCCTTCCTCGCCACCCAGTTCGACGGGTCGCTGGAATGGTATTTCGCACCGTCGGGCATGCTGTCGGGCGCCGTTTTCTACAAGGCGATGGACGATTACATCACCCAGTCGAATACCGAGATCAACATTCCGGGTCGCGGCACCGTCCGCCTCTCCAGCTCGGTCAACGGCGGCAATGCCAAGGTGTACGGCGCAGAAGCCGCATACAGCCAGGTCTTCACCTTCCTGCCCGCGCCGTTCGATGGCTTCGGCGTCCAGGGGTCCTATACCCACACGGAAGTGAAGGCCGACTACACGGCGGGTTCGCGCAACATCAAGGACCAGCTGATCGGCCTGTCGAAGAACAGCTTCAACCTGGTCGGCTTCTACGACAAGGGCCCGCTGTCGGCCCGCCTCTCCTATGTCTGGCGCGACAAGTACCTGTCGAGCACAGGCAGCACGGTACAGGCGCCGACCTATGTCGCGGCCTTCGGCTCGCTCGACGGCCAGCTGTCGGTGCGCGCCGCCGACAATCTGACGCTCAGCCTGGAGGGCATCAACATCGCGGGCGCGCATCAGGACACCTATAACGACAGCAAGATGCGCTTCGGCGAGATCAACTATTATGGCCGGACGATCCTGTTTGGCATTCGGGCGGAGTTCTGATGACAAAGGTCTTCCTCACCCTGGCGGCGGTCCTCGCGACCGCCGCTGCTCCGGCGCCGCGGGCGGCCCTTCGGATGAACGACATCCAGGTGGTCGGCTCGCACAACAGCTATAAGAAGCGGATCGCGCCTGCCGTCTTCGCCGCGCTGGAACAGCGCGATCCCAAGCTCGCCGCCGCGCTGGATTATGATCACCTGACCTTGGCGCAGCAGCTCGACCGGGGCGTGCGCCAGTTGGAGATCGACATCTTCGCCGACCCGCAAGGCGGCCGTTTCGCGCATCCCAAGGGCGAGGCGATCGCGAAGGCGGCGGGTGAGCAGACCGGTTTCGACGAAGCGGCGATGATGAAGCCGGGCTTCAAGGTCTTCCACATCCCGGAAGTCGATTATCGCTCCTGCGGCACCTTCAAACAGTGCATCGGCCAGATCGACGCCTGGTCGCGCGCGCATCCGCGCCACCTGCCGATCATGGTGACGATCAACGCCGCAGACCGACCGATCAACAAGCCCGGCGTCACCGATCCGCTGCCGCTGACCGCACCGTTGCTCGATGCGCTGGACGGCGAGATTCGCGATGTGCTGACGCCCAACCGGATGATCACGCCCGATGACGTGCGCGGGAATGCAAAGACCCTGCGCGAGGCGGTGACCACCAAGGGCTGGCCGACGCTGGAGCGTGCGCGCGGAAAAATCTACTTCGTGCTCGACACGCCTTCGGACGTGTCCGACATCTACCGCGCAGGGCATCCTTCGTTAAAGGGCCGCCCGATCTTCGGCTGGTACGACACCGACCAGCCCGAGGCCTCGGTCGAGATCGTCGGCGATCCGCGCACCGATGGGGCAAAGATCCAGGAGTGGGTGAAACAGGGCTTCATCGTCCGTACCCGCAGCGACGCCGATACCAAGGAAGCGCGCGACAACGACCACACCCGCCAGCAGGCCGCGATCGACAGCGGCGCACAGGCGGTGTCGACCGATTACTATCCCGGCGCGCCAACGCGGGCGTGGAACAAGGGCTTCACCGTAACGCTGCCCGGCGGCGTGATGGAACGATGCAACCCGGTGACCCAGCCTGCGGGCTGCAAGCTGCCGAAGTGATCCAATCCTCCCCGGCACGGGGAGGTGGCAGCGCACAGCGCTGACGGAGGGGGTTTTCCTCATAGGACATCCCTATGCGGCACGCCCCCTCCACCATGCTGCGCATGGTCCCCCTCCCCGTACCGGGGAGGATTGATGGCCGGCCGCTGACGCTCTTTTCATCTCCGGGCAAGCCGAGGTTCAGCCTATTTCCATCACTTTATCCTCCGAGGAAGCCTGCGCCACCCGATCGGCGCCGGGCAGGAATGGAGAGCGGTGCATGGCGCGAACCGCGAGCCTTGTGATGATGGCCCCGGTGCTGATGGTCGCGGCTCCCGCGCACGCCGCCGATCCCGCGCGCGACGCCGCCTGGGCCGAGCGGCTCGGCTGGGGGCCGTCCGCCGCGCCCGCCACCGGCCCCGCGCCGGGCAGCGACGCCTGGCTCCGCCACCAGCTCGACGACCAGCCCGATTCCCTGCCCCCCGCGGTGCAGGCGCAGATCGACGCGATGCGCATCTCGAAGGAGCGGGTCGCCGCACTCGTCGTCGAAACCGACGCGATGCAGCGCGACCTGAAGGCGATTCCCGATCTCGACCAGCGCAAGGCGGCGCGTGAAGCCTATCAGAAGACGCTCAACAGCCTGGCCGACGAGGCACGGCAACGCTTCGTGCTGCGCGCGCTCTATTCGCCCGACCAGCTGCGCGAGCGGATGACTTGGTTCTGGTTCAACCATTTCAACGTCCAGGCGAACAAGCGCGACATCCGCGCGATGGTCGGCGACTATGAAGAGACGATCCGCGACCATGCGTTGGGCCGGTTCCACGACCTGCTGGAGGCGACGCTGCGCCATCCGGCGATGCTGCGCTATCTGGACAATGACCAGAATGCCAAAGGCAAGATCAACGAGAATTACGCGCGCGAGATCATGGAGCTGCACTCCATGGGCGTCGGCTCGGGCTATAGCCAGCAGGACGTGCAGGAGCTGGCCCGCATCCTGACCGGCGTCGGCGTCGACCAGAAGCCCGATGCGCCCCGGCTGAAGCCCGAGCTTCAACCGCTCTACATTCGTGCCGGACTGTTCGAGTTCAATCCGGCACGCCACGACTTCGGCACCAAGCATTTCCTGGGACACACCATTCCGGGGTCGGGCTTTCACGAGGTCGAGCAGGCGCTGGACCTGATCGCCGACAGCCCGGCGACGGCGCATCACGTCTCGCTGAAACTGGCGACCTATTTCATGGGCGACAACCCGCCGCCCGCCCTGGTCGACCGGATGGCGACGACCTTCCGCAAGAGCCATGGCGACATCGCCGAGATACTGAAGACGATGATCCGATCGCGCGAATTTTCGGGATCCCTGGGCGGCGGGTTCAAGGACCCGGTCGGCTATACGCTGTCGGCGGTGCGGCTGGCTTACGGCGACCGGCTGGTTACCAATCCCCAGCCGGTGGTCGGCTGGATACGCCAGATGGGCGAAGGGCTGTACGATCATGAAACGCCCGACGGCTATGACCTGTCGAGCGCGGCCTGGTCCGCGCCCGGACAGATGGCGACGCGCTTCGATATCGCCCGCCAGCTCGGAAATGGCGCGGCGCGGCTGTTCCAGCCTGCCGACACCCCGCCGGGCACCCCGCCACCCCCATC
>NZ_LDTE01000047.1 GCF_001476905.1 Sphingomonas sanguinis
GTTGCGGGGGCAGGATTTGACCGCTGTAGAACCAAGTTCTCACTGGCTGCGTGCCGCGTCGGATCATTGCGGGGATCGATACCTTCTCGTCCATCCATCCCGACTTTTCGACAAGATCGGCATCGACTCTAACCGTCAGGGGCAGTCGTCCCTTTGAGATCGACGTCATCACCGACTCCATTCCGATCGATGAGGGCATCTCGATTTATCCGGATGACAGCGCTGGCACGATCACCCGAATCGAACATCGCATTCTCGCTCCGTGCCCCCGCCGCTTGCAGGTCGCCGCTCACGTCGCGGGCACTCCGGACCACGCGGACGCACATCGGACGGGCTTGGAATGCTGCTGATGACGGGCCCATCGAAGGCATGGCCTCCCTATTTGTCGGTTTCAATCGATTTGACTCGTCGTTCCACGCACGAGTGACCCGTAGCACCGCTCCCTGCCCGCGACTTCCGGTTACTGCCCGCCAGTTCCTGCTCGGTGCCCGACGTCGGTCAAGCATGGACGGATTCCCGTTTCCCCATGTTCAACGGACCATTTCGGGAAAAAGCATTTGGGAACACGTTTCGGGAAAGCCGTCTGCAAGAGGCGGGTGCGGCATGGCCGGCGGGCTCGGCCTTGCCATCAGCGGTTCCCAATCGGGACGCATGTCGCGCGTTGGCGAGAGGGGATCCTTCAGGCAGATCCTGAGGGCCGTTCTACGTATTGTCCTAAGCCGTCACCGTCCCGCCGCATTTATTGATATAAATCCTCGAACGGAATAAGCCTCATGGAGGAGTGACCGTTGCGAATGTTACCGTCCCTGCCTGCGTTGCTCGCGATTTTTCTTCCGTTCACGGCACAGGCCGAGCATAATTCAATCAAGTCAAAGAAAATCGCACCGGTATCGCGCAATATGTGTATCGCGCCGAGTGGATGGGTGAGACCATTTGAGCAAATTTATCATTTTCGCAACGGCGCAACAGTAATATTCATTGGCGTCGAACATACGAACGATCTAAATGATGAAACGCACCGCCAGATTCGAGATTCATTTGAAAAATATAAACCTTCATTCGTTTTGGTAGAGGGCACGTCCTCCGCTAAAAGCGAATTTAAGTGGTTTAGGGACGATCTTGCCAAGCTGGCGAAGGAACGGGTTCAAGAGGGGGCTGCTTCAGAAAATTTATATGCTGTGACGCTTGCGGTAGGTTTCGGGGCGCAATTCTCTGGGTGGGATTTCAATCCAGATCAGGATTATAAAGTACTTATCGAAGATGGATTTACCGTCCCTGACGCGCTAGGCGCACATCTTCTGCGGTCGCATATCAATCCTTTCTTGCAAGATGGAGGGGTAAGGGCCGTGGAACGGCAGCTGCGATATGCTGCGACCATCCGGCCCATCACAAGCTTCGATTACCTGGCTTGGTATCGCCAAGCGTATGGCAACGAGTTCGATATTAATAATGGAACGCCGTGCGGCAAGGGCATTGGCAGTAGGGTAATTGACGATTTAAGCTATCGTCGAAACCTCAATCTTGCCGGTCTTATCGACAGGGCTGCTTTGCCCGGCAAGACTATTCTTGTCGAGGCGGGCGCAAACCACTGGTTAGCGTTGAAAGATCATCTTCAGTCGCAATCCGTCGCGACAGATTAGCGACCTGATACTGCGGCCTGCCCAGCAGTCGATATAGGGGCGGCCACTATTCGCGGGCTTATAGCTTTCCTGGAACACTATCCCTTGCAGGACAAACGGCGCGACCGGTCCTCAGTGTTGGCCCTCATCGATAGAAGCCATAGGTTGGCTCGATGGCTAAACCATAGGAAGGGGCGTCAGTGATCCGCAGAATTTTGGCACCATTGTTGGCCGGAACCACTCTGGGGTTACTGTGCAGCCCTGCGCTCGCCGCCAACAGGCCTGGCGATGGATTTGAAGTGGCGAGCTACAGGCTCGCGCTTACCCCTGACATCCAGAACAGGACCGTCGCAGGGCGTGAGGCGATCACGCTGCGCGCAACGGTGGATGGCGTCCGGCGCCTGAACTTCACCGCCAATGCTCTTGCCATCGACAGCGCAACCCTCGATGGCGTGGCGCTCGCCCACACCGTGGAAGGCGATGTGCTGGGCTTCGACCTGCCCCGGCCGCTTCGGCGCGGACTCACCGTGAAGCTCGAATTGTCCTATCATGGCCGCCCCGCACGTGGGTTCGCGGGCTCGGCGACAACGCTCTACACCAGCTATTTCGCATGCGACTGGATGGCCTGTTCCCAGAACAAGTTCGGCGAGAAGGCGGCCTTCTCGCTTGATCTGCGTGTCCCGCGCGGGATGACCAGCCTGTCTGTTGGCCGCATGATGGCGCGGCGACCGGGACCGGACGGCAGTGAGATCCATTGCTGGAAAGCTCCCCGGCCCTACTCGGCCTATCTTTACGGCTTCGCGGTGGGTCGGTTCACGCGGGTCAGCGAACGGGCCGGATCGAAAAGGCTCACCTATTTGAGCGACACTGCCGACGGGGGCGAGCTGAAACGACGCTTGGCAGGGACAAGGGAGATGGTCGCCTTTCTGTCCACCAAGGCCGGCATGCCGCTTCCTGCCGCCGACTACAGCCAGCTTCTGGTCGAAGGCGATGAGGCGCAGGAGGCGGCGACATACTCCGTCCTCGGCACCGATGCGTTGCCGGCGAAGCCAGATGATCCGTCGGAGGATTGGGCCATCGTGCACGAACTCACCCATCAATGGTGGGGCAATCTCGTAACGTGCGAGACGCTCAAGGATTTCTGGCTGAACGAAGGTATCACGACCTTCATGACGGCTGTGTGGAAGGAGCACCGCTACGGCCGCGTCGCCTACAATGCCGAACTCGATGTCGCCAGGAGCCGGCTTGAAAAGGCGCAGGCGATGGGCTTCGACAAGCCGCTGGCCTGGGATGGCAGCTACCCGACATTGGGCGTCCGGCGCGCGATCCAGTACAGCAAGGGCGCGCTGTTCATGGCGCAGCTGCGAGTTACGCTCGGCGATGCCGCGTTCTGGTCTGGCCTGCGTCGCTACACCCGTGACCGTGCGGGCGGGACGGTTACGAGTATTGATCTGGAGCGAGCGATGGAGGCGTCGAGCGGCCGGGACTTGCGCCCGCTGTTTGCCGAATGGGTGTTCGGTGATGGCCCTTCCGCTCGGTAACGGGAATAGCCTGTCCCGTGATGTTTCCCGTATCTCGATCGCAAATGGGACGGCCTTCGCAGTCCCACCCGCCGTTCCCTTGTAGGAACGCGGCGGTTAGCTGGACAACGCCATCTCGATCGCCGCTGCCGCATGGAGGGCGGTCGTGTCGAAAATCGGCACCTGACTGTCTTCCGGCTGAACCAGCAGCATGATTTCAGTACATCCCAGGATCACCGCCTCTGCGCCGCTCTCGATCAAGCGGGCAATGACCGCGCGATAAGCATCACGCGACGCCGGCAATACCTTACCGGCAACCAGTTCCTCATAGATAATACGGTGGACGGTAGCGCGGTCCTCCTCGTTTGGAACGATGACGTTGAGGCCATGCTGATCAGTGAGCCGCCCCTTGTAGAAGGCGTGTTCCATCGTGAACGCGGTTCCGAGCAGTCCGACCGTGTTGAGGCCAGCCGCCTTGATGCGTTCGGCCGTGGGATCGGCGATGTGGAGCAGCGGCACACTCACTGCCGCCTGAACATCCGCCGCCATGCGGTGCATGGTATTGGTGCAGATCAGCAGCACGTCGGCGCCGCCAGCTTCAAGGCGCTGTGCCGCATCGATCATGCGCGTCGTCAGGGCCGGCCAATCGCCCCTGTGCTGCAAATCTTCAATTTCAGCGAAGTTGAATGACCATAGCAAGCACCGGGCTGATGCTGTGGGACCGAGCCGATCCCGCACCCCCTCATTGAGTATGCGGTAATACTCAGCAGAACTTTCCCAGCTCATGCCGCCGATCAGGCCGATCATTCTCATGCCTCAGTATGCCCCGCTTTCCATACACCGTCCGACATCACCTATGGGTTTTGAGAACCGTGTCACGTTCTCTTTTTACCATCCAAAGTGGGAAGCTGCCGACCGTCATTGCGCTGTCGCCGCGCCCATGTACGATCCGACAATGACCCCTACTGACCTACTCGTCCCGACCTACCAGCACATGTTGCAGACCCTTTCCGGCTTGCTCGACAAGGTGCAGCAGCAGATGCCGCATCAGGCGGAAACCGCGTTGGAGGCGCGACTGGCCGCCGACATGTTCCCGCTCGCGACGCAGGTCCGTTTCGCAGCTTTCCAGGCGCAAGAGGCGGTGTTCCGGCTGCGCGGCGAACGTATCCCCGATTGGCTGGACGCCATTGCAGCCGAGGCGCGCAACGCTGGCGATGCGGCGGGCACGATAGCCGACGCCAAGGCGCGGCTAAACGACGCCCTCTCGTTCCTGGCAGATTTGTCGAGCAGCGATCTCGATGCTGGCGCTCGACTGCCGATCGCGATCGAGCTGCCGGGCGGAATGACGTTCGACATGACCGGCGAGCAATATGTCCGGGATTGGGCGCTGCCGCAGTTCTACTTCCATGTCATCACTGCCTACGCGATCCTTCGCAATCAGGGCGTGACGATCGGCAAGGCGGATTACGTGCCTCACATGTTCGCTTATCTTCGGCCAGGAACAATGCCGTCTGGAAGCTGACCGCGTTTTCTCGATCAACCATTCTTCTGGGAAAGCCGCAGCCGTCCTGATCGCCGTTCCCAATCGGGACGCTGACGGGGCGTTAGCGTATATCTGGGACCGTTTGATGTGATAATTCTAAGTCGTCGAGCAGAGCTGCCCCACCGGGGTAGTGAGCAGCTCCTAATTTTCTAGATGCGTTCCGCCTTTAGAATCTGCTGCCGTTTAAACGCGGCGGTCATCAACCCGTGGCTTCACATGGCTCTTGCGATAGCACCGCTCAAGCCGCGCCATTCGTTGCTCGGTCAGCCAGCAAAGATCGCTCATCCGCGCTCTCCTCGCAAAGCCTGAATCATATCAAAGCGATTACAATAATGGGGCCTGGCCCTAGACACAGTCTCATCCCCCTTGATAAAGATAATGTCTACTATTTATCCAGAAAACTGATCGCAAGTGTAGTATCAGCAATCTTCTCTCCTCGGACGCGCTTCATATGTGTGCCGCCCTCACGAAACTCTAAGAACGCTGAAACAAGATATTTGCTAATTCCGAGACTATCCCTCAAATTGGCTCCCGAAGCGGGCCATTCCACTTTCCACGAGATGACCTCTTTTAAATCTGCGCTTGGTAGTAGCTGAAACTCACCCTTAACCTCCTCCAACCGGTGCTCGCAAAACAAATTGTAAAGACCTTCGCGTTTGGAGTTGTAAAAAGCCAAGTAACAACCGTCTCTTGGCCGCCACAGTCTCATAACCAAGTCGCATCGCTCTCTTATAGATATGAACAGATCGGGCTCTCGAAAAAAATGGTACTTTTCAGATTCGCCCTCCTGATCGCTACTCATTTTTAATTACACCTTGAAAAGTTACGTGAGAGCATTTTCAGCTTTTGCTCCGCGAGCGGTGGCCCTGGAAAGGGTTTCCTTGGCACAATTTCTAGAATGCATCCGGACTGGCTGCTGAACCGCCCCGGTTTCGTCGGAGACCGTGGGTTGTGAGTTACGCTGCCACTCCGGTGTAGTCGCTGAGCCGGCCTCAAGAAGAAGCTCAAAGTCCAGCCGTTCGAGCCTGTCAGGAATCTCGTTTGCGGGGGGCATCTCATAAGTGATGCAGCAAAGAGCATTTTGTATCAAACCTGACATTCCCACAATACCATCCCAATGGGAATGCCCAGGCCGTCCCGCAGGCCGTTCGTTTGTGGGAAGGTCACAGCGTAGCCCGTGAGCGTCAGGACGCGATATGATCGGGCACCGCATCCTCGTGCGTCAGCCCCGCCGATCCGATGCTCCAATGTTCCAGATGCTTGTAGACGATCACCTTGCCCGTGAGCAGGTCGCCATGTCCCTCGCAGAAGCGTTCGAGTTCGCCGCGCTGGCCGATCAGCTCGACACACATGGTCAGGTGCGGATCGGAAATCTCGGAGCCGTTTTCCCGGATCGGACCGTGATTGCTGTAGCCGTAGTGGGTGTGATGGGCGACGGCGTTCATGATGCCGTCGCGCTTCGCCTGCGCGACCAGCTCCCGGTACAGCGGTTTGCGCGACCAGAAACTTCGCGCTTCCGCAGCCTTGTCGGACGGCTTCATGTAGATGCGGATCATCCCGATCTCGCTGGGCGTGATCTTGTGGGGCATCAATTATGCTCCTTGACGGTGTTGGAAGGACGCCGGCCACGGCGGGATGCGCGGGCGTCGCGTAGCGTTAAGGTGCCGGTATGAGCGCGGGCGGGACGCTTGGGTACGGCGATCCGCTGCGACAGGTAAATGCCGTTATGGCCCGAGCAGATGTAGGCAACGAAGCAGGCCACCGCGATCGGCACGGCATGGGTGGCGCCGAACAGCTCGATCCCCATGATCGTACAGGCCAGCGGCGTGTTGGCCGCCCCGGCGAACACGGCGACGAAGCCGAGCGCTGCGAACAGGTCGAGCGGCGCACCGAGCAGCCACCCCAGCGCGTTGCCGAGCGCGGCACCAATGAAGAACAGCGGCGTCACCTCGCCGCCCTTGAAGCCGGCGCTCAGCGTCACGACGGTGAACAGCATCTTGAGCGCCCAACTCCACCGATCGACCGGGCCGCTGAAGAAGCCCGCGATCGTCGGATCACCGGGGATGGCAGACCATACGCCCAGGCCAAGATAGGCGCGGGTGCCGACGATCCAGACAAGCGCGATGACCAGGACTCCGCCCAGGGCGGCACGGGCCGGTCCGTAAGGTATGCGGCGCTTGAGGAAGCCGCCGAATGCGTGGTTCGCTTCGGCGAAGACGAGGCCGGCCAGCCCGAAGGCGACGCCCGCGATCGTCGCCTTGAGGAGCATCAACGGCTCGACCAGCAGTGCGCTCGTGGCGGGGCCGGCATAGGCGATGTGATAGGGCGTGTGGTGGATGCCCCAAGCATGACACGTCCAGTCCCCGACCAGCGCGGCGAGCAGGCACGGTATGATGCCGCCATATTCGACGCGGCCGAGCGCCAGCACTTCAAGAGCAAATACCGCGCCTGCCAAGGGCGTGCCGAACACCGCGCCGAAGCCCGCCGCGACGCCGGCCATCAGCAGGATGCGAATACCGGATGCATCGAGACGAAACAGGCCGGCGATGGCACTGGCGAGACTGCCGCCGAGCTGCACGGCGGTTCCCTCGCGTCCCGCCGAGCCGCCGAACAGATGCGTCGCGATCGTGCCGAGGAAAACCAGCGGTGCCATACGGAGCGGCACGCCGCCCCCAGGTTCATGTATCTGTTCAACGATCAGGTTATTGCCGGCTTCGACCGAACGCCCTGTATGATGATAGAGAAGCGCGATCGCTGCCCCGCCCACGGGCAGAAGGTACAGCAGCCAGGGATAATCGAAGCGGGCCTGTGTGGCGGCATCGAGGCTCCACAGAAAAGCCGCGCACAATGTCCCGACCAGCGCCGCCATCGGCAGCAGGATCAGCGTCCAGCGAACCACCGACATGGCATGGTCGTGGCGGTCGCGAAAGAACGCCGCCACGTTGAACTCATGATACAGATTGCGAAACGTTGCGCGCACGATTCCTCCTTTGCTGCCTTGCGGCGCCAGGTAGGAATCATCGGCCCTTGCTAGGGCGGTTCGGTCGGATGACCCGGCGGAAATCCATCGCCTTGGACAAATATATGTCGCTGCAATGCAGCAACGTCAATTCCCGAAATACCATCCCAATCGGCAAGGGTTGCGACCGTTGCAGCAGGCTGGCTTAGCTGCCTGATGGGCAATGCCGATAAAAAGTCGATAAGCCAACCTGCAGCAATTTAGCGATTTTGGCAGGTTTGTCTCCTGCCGCCAGCAGCTTCCGCGCGGTATCGATCTTGTCGGCCGTCATAGTTGGCTTACGGCCTCCACCAGTGCCTCCCTTCGCCCGGGCTGCTGCCAACCCAGCGATCGTACGCTCCCTAATGAGCTCTCGCTCCATTTCGGCGACTGACGCGAGGATGTGAAAGAGCAGCCGTCCGGAAGGAGTGGCGGTATCGAAACCATCGGTTAGGGACCGAAAGTCGATCTTCCGGTCGGAAAGACCCGCGGCAAGGTCGATAAGGCCCCGGATGGAACGACCAAGCCGGTCGAGTTTCCATATCACGAGCGTGTCTCCGGTGCGCAGGAATTGCAGAGCTTCTGCCAAACCCGGTCGATCAGTCTTCGCACCGCTCGCCTTATCGGCGAACATTTTCTCGCAGCCGGCTCTGGCTAGCGCATCCGTCTGCAGAGCCAGATCCTGGTCGATGGTCGACACACGAGCATAGCCTATCAGCATCTTGATTGTCCGTTGACGTTCTCGAACCACCGTGCGCTTCGGCCTAAATCGCCGACACCTCATGAGCGTCGACGCGCCGCAAGGTCACGAACACCAGCACTGCGGACGCGCAAGTCACGCCCGCGAGAACGTATAGGAGAAGCGCGAAGCCACTCGCATAACTCTCCTTCAGCGCTTCGGCCGATGCACCCAGCCGGATGGCCCGGCCAAGGTCGCCAGTAACTAGATGCTGGGCCAAAAGCGGCCGGACCTGAGCGGAACCGATCGTAAGCCTATCAAGGTGCCAGCGCACTAGGGCCGCCAACCCTGCGGTTACGCTGGCCAGCGCGATGCCCTCACCCGCGACCCTGGTGGTGCTGAAGATACCGGTGGCCATGCCGGCACGTTCCGGCGGCACGACCGCGACCGACAGGCCGTCCATCAATCCCCACGGCAATCCGGCCCCCATGCCGATCAGAAGCATCGCCGGCACCGGTGTCGAGCCGGATCCGGGACCGCACAGCGACAGCCAGAGTAGACCTATACTCGCTGCCAGCAGTCCGGCTGCCGATACGGTCCCTGCCGAGTGCCGACGCGCCAGCCGTACCGCCAGCGTCGGCGCGACCAGCATTGGCGCCGACAAGCCGAGCATGCGCACCCCTGCGTGGGTTTCGGTCATGCCCTCGACACCGATGAACCGCAGCGGCAGCAGAACCAGCAGCACGACAAAGCAGTAGCAGGTCGCGATCGGCAGCAACTGCACCCCCAGGACGCGGGGATAGCGCAAAAGGTTAAGATCGAGCAGCGGCGCCGTGCTACGTCGCTCGACGCGAACGAAAAGTGTAAACCCGCCAACGGCGGCAAGGAGCAGCCCGGCCATTGGCATGCTGGTCCAACCCCAAACCGGTCCTTGAAGGATGAAAAGGGTGAGGCAGGCGAGCGCGATGGAGAAGGTCGCTGCGCCCAGCCAGTCCATCGCAGACGATGCCGCTGCACGAGTTTCACGCAGCGACCCCGCCCCGAGCAGAAGCGCAAGGGCCGCCACGCCCGTCGGCGCGGCGAACACCGCACGCCACCCGAACGCCTCCATCAGTATGCCTGCGACCAGCGGCCCAAATGCCAGGCCGATGCCAAAGGTGGTGCCCAGCAGGCTGAATGCCCGCGCGCGTGCCGACCCGGTGACCTCTTGCGCCAAGGCCGCGGTTCCCCCGGCCAGGGCCCCAGCGGCACCGACACCCTGCACGGCGCGCAGCAGATCAATCCAACCGAGTGTCGGCGCCAAGCTCAGCATAAAGGAGGCGACACCGAACAGACCGACGCCTGCCATGAACACCCGCTTGCGGCCCCAGCGATCGGCCAGCGCACCTGCGGTCATGAGCAGGCCACCGAACGTCAGCATGAAGGCATTCGTGACCCAGGCGAGCCCCGGCAGATCGCCGCCCAGCAAATGCCCGATCGCAGGCGTCGCCACTGCTCCGCCGGAGAAACTCATGGGCAGGATAAGGGCGGCTGTGCACACCGCAGCGAGAGTGGTGCGGGGGTGGGCGCTGGCGGGATTATGAGGTGAACTGGTCATATGCGGGATACCTCCGCGCACTGCCTTATCTCACGAACCCAGGGCGATAATCAGGTCAGTTGGACTTGGTCTATATCCTTTTCGGCTATAATCTGCTGACGTGGATCATCTGCTCGGCATCACCAGCTTTGTTCGAACGGCGGAACTGCAGAGCTTCGTCGGCGCAGCTCGTGCGCTCGGGCTCTCGCCATCCGCTGTCGGTAAGAACGTCGCCAAACTCGAAGCAGCACTTAATGTGCGCCTTCTGCATCGCACCACCCGTCGTGTCCGCCTCACCGATGAAGGCGCGCTGTTCCTGGAGCGCTGCCGCCGCATTCTGGATGATCTGCGCGAGGCGGAGATTGCCGTATCGGACGCAGGGGCGATACCGCGCGGCACCCTTCGGGTCAGCCTGCCCACGATCGGCTACCGGTTTCTCGTCCCGCACCTGCCCGCGTTTTGCGCTGCCTATCCGCACATCGAGCTCGACCTGCATTGCAATGATCGACTGGTCGACCTGCTTGAAGAAGGGATGGATGTGGCGATACGCGGCGGTGAATTGGCCACGTCGTCGCTGATCGCGCGCAAGCTCGGCTCCTTTTCTTTCGTGCTGTGCGCGTCTCCTGCCTACATAAACGCGCACGGCCAACCGCACTCGGTCGACGCCTTGGTGACCCATGACGCCGTGCGGTTCCGCTATCCGGGTTCGGGACAGGTACAGCCTTGGCCGATCGCACTTGATCTGCATCCACGTACAGTCCTGGCGTGTAGCAATATGGAAGGCGTACGCGCCGCGGCGATCAACGGTCTGGGCATCGCATACATGCCTGACTTCCTGGCGGCAGATGCCGTTCGGACTGGTGAGCTCTGCCACCTGCTGGAGGATAAGGTGCGCTCCGAAGGCCAATTCTCACTCGTATGGCCCTCCGGCCGCTTAGTGTCATCGCGGCTGCGCGCCTTCATCGACTTTGCCACTGTCAACCTGTTCCAAGACCGCGTGGTAACTCAGTAGAATAGGCTTGAGCGTCAGGGTTGATGGGCCAAGCCACTCATTCTCGTAATGGCACCTTTTTGAGAAAGAGCTGGCCGTCTCGCTGACCGTTCCCAATCGGGAATGTAGCATCCGCAATAGCGACGGTGTTAAACCGCATCCATGAGACAGAACGGCTTTGCAGCATCTATGGTCGATCGACGTCAGGCGCTGATCGGTGGAGGAGCCTTTCTGCTTTCCGGCTGCTTGGCGTCTGCGCGAGTGGATACGACCAGCACGAGCGAGCTTCGCGCGCTGGAACAAGATGCGAAGGGGCGTCTCGGGGCCTAGGTTCTCGATCCTTATCGACGAACGGCTTTCGGCTGGCGCGAGCATGAGCGTTTTACACACCCCAGTTCATTCAAGATGTCCTTGGCTGCCATGCTGCTCGCCAAGGCGGAATCGGGCCAGGTCGATCTGGAGGAAATGAACCGCCCCGGGTTTGTCGGAGGCTCCAACTCCTGAGAAGGTGGAGCGTGTATGAGCAAGACGACGAACAAGTTTGCGCCTGAGGTCCGCGAGCGAGCGGTACGGATGGTGCTGGATCACGAGCGCGATCACCCATGGCGATGGGCCGCGATAGTTTCCATTGCCGAGAAGATCGGTTGCGTTCCGCAGACGCTGCATGAGTGGGTAAAGAAGGCCGAGGTGAACAGCGGCAAGCGCGCTGGCGTTCCGACCGAGGTCGCTGACAAGATGAAGGCGCTGGAGCGCGAAGTCCGCGAGTTGCGACAGGCCAACGAGATCCTGCGCAAGGCATCCGCATATTTTGCCCAGGCGGAGCTCGACCGCCCGTTCCGGCGATGATCGCCTTCATCGACGATCACCGTGAAGCCTATGGGGTCGAGCCGATCTGCCGCGTCTTGCCGATCGCCCCATCGACGTATTTCGAGCGTGTCGCGCAGCGGCAGGATCCAATGCGCCTGTCGGCGCGGGCGCAGCGGGATCAGGTTCTCAAGCCCGAGGTGGCTCGCGTGTTCGCCGAGAACTTCGCGGTCTACGGCGTCCACAAGGTCTGGCGGTAGATGATGCGCGAGGGCTTTCCGGTCGCCCGCTGCACCATCGAGCGGCTGATGCACGATATGGGTCTACAGGGCGTGATCCGGGGCAAGCCGGTTCGCACGACGATGAGCGACAAGGCAGCGCCGTGCCCGCTGGATCACGTCAACCGCAGGTTCTACGCGCCAGCGCCGAACATGCTGTGGGTGTCGGACTTCACCTACGTCGCGACCTGGGCGGGCTTCGTCTACGTCGCCTTCGTCATCAATACCTACGCCAGGCGGATCGTGGGGTGGCGGGCGAGCCGAGGCACCTTCTTGCGCGGCTGGGTACTCTGATGGCGGCCTGAGGCCGGCGTAAGCCTGACAAGCGAGCTTTGAGCGGGGTCGCCGGCCTGGGGTAAACGCAGAATTTCTTCCCCAGCTTACGCTAGAGCGGTTTCCGGCCTTTTTGAATCGCTGAGGATTCATACGGGCGCGGTTTTCTGATTCAGGCACTGAGCCGGGTCAGGAGGCCGGCACAGATGCCGCGAGTGCTGTCACAGGATCTTCGGGAGCGAGTGGTCGCCGCGATTGGTGGCGGGATGTCATGCCGTGCTGCGGCAGCACGGTTCGGTGTCAGCGCGGCAAGCGCGATCCGCTGGCGGCAACTGGTCATTCAGCACGGCACGCCGGCAGCCAAGCCGCAAGGCGGCGACCGTCGTGCGGCCAGGATCGACGGGCACGCAGCCTTCATCCTCGCCGCGATCGAGGCGAAGGACGACATCACGCTGGTCGAGTTGCAAGCGCTGCTCGCCGAGCGAGGCACGCCGGTCAAGCTGATCGTCGAACAGCATGTCACCAACGCGGGCAGCGATCTGGGTTTTCTGGCCGAAACCGCGGGTGCGGCCAAGGACCTGCTCGGCGTGGACCGAATCGATGTGGTCGCCGACATGGGATATTACATGGGTGAGGACATCGCCGCGTGCGAACGGGCCGGCATCACTCCCTATGTCGCCCGTCCCCAGCGCGGCACGGCCGTCGGCGACGGCCGCTTTCCCAAGGAGCGGTTCCGCTACGACGAAGCCGCAGACTGCTATCACTGCCCCGGCGACCAGCGCCTTGATACACGCTACCGCTGGTTCCAGGGCGGTCACATCATCGTGCAACATTCAAACCCGCGCGCCTGTGGCGGATGCGAACTCAAGGCGCAGTGTGCCCGCGGTGGCTTCCGCCGCATCACGCGGTGGGAAGGCGAGGCGGTGCTCAACCGCATGGCGACACGCCTCGCCGTGCGGCCTGAGATCCTGAACATCCGGCGCGAGACGGTCGAACACCCCTTCGGCTCCATCAAGCAGTGGATGAACCAGGGCGCGTTCCTGATGCGCGGGCTGGAAAAGGTGCGCGCCGAGTTCAGCCTGACGGCGCTCACCTACAACCTCAGGCGGGCGATCAACCTCGTCGGCGTACAGGGGCTGATCCGGGCGGTACAAGCCTGAACCTCGCTGCTATATGGGCCAGTGCAGCGTCTGATATCTTTCCCACAACGCCGTTCTGACCCCGATGCAGCGGGAAACCCGAACATATCAGTAGTATCTGCCACTCTGACCAAAAGGACGACGGGCGGCTTCATGACCGCGAGTTTTCGCACGGTCTGGATCGCGATCGAGAAAGCACCTTGGTCGGCTGCCGTCACTTGCCGTCAATCGATGGGGCGCGTCGCAGGCTGCGCGAGGCCCTACGCCGTACGCAAAGGGAAGAACTCTGCTGTCGCACCATTCCGCTTGACGATGAGGGCATCGGTCGCGGTGGCCATCGTGATGTCGCCTCGCCACTTAGTATCTGCGTGTTGAGGGGGGCAAGGTCGCCGACTTCATGGACGAAGATGCAATCGACCTCCTCGCCGAGCGCTCGCACCGCAGTTCGAGATGCTCCCGCCCCCCCACCGCCTTCGAACAGGGCTCAAAGCCGCCACCGGGCCACACATGGCTGAATTCGATGAAAGCGACATAACAGTACCAAGATCAAAACGGTAATGCATCCACACTAATTCGCATTTAAACGAATATTTACCGTTTCCCAATAATCTTCGCTCTACATATGGCTGGAATTATGCAGCCACTGGGCTTGCTCCTAGATATTTAGACATACGTGATTACCCTCGGCGACGAATTCGTAAGTCGCCGTACTACAAGGCGAATATTGAATGCCGTGGCGAATGCATCGAGAAAATTTGATGAAAATCACAGCCATGTTGATCGATATGACGTTCCATATGAGCCAAAAAAGGGATTGGCGCACTCTGAGGCTGATCACAGGAGCGATGGCTGTCGGCACAACCGACTTGCCATCCTCACCCCTATTGGGCAGAAAACATCCTGCCAGAGCTTGTGGCGCAATCAAACGGTCATTGCTCCCTACCGCCTTGCTTTCATTATTGATGTTTGTGAACATCAATCCGGCTCTAGCAATGTCGAATGGCTGCAGCGCTATCAACGCGCTCTCCGGTTCTTCGTCTCTTTCCTACGGCAGCAATAGATACAGCGCGTCAGAGTTTGCGACTGGTGACTCCTTGACGCTACGGTTCACAGATAGCGGCGCTGGCAAGGGGCTGGACCCTAGGAATACGGACAGCGTAGCCATAGCGCGTTACGACCTTTCAAATACCCAAGCATACAACGCCACGAATTCTACCAGCAATACCACGAACAACGTTACAATTACTGTTCCGGCTGGCAGTCTCGAGGCTTATGGGGCTAGCATAAGAGCGAGCACCTCTCGTGGTCAGATCAGCAACCTAGTGTTCACCTGCACTAGTCGTTCGGCCGCTTCCACGGACGCGACTCTTTCGGGGCTGTCGCTTTCCACGGGCAGTCTATCACCAGTCTTTTCCAGCGGCACAACCAATTACAGTTCCCTCGTCGGCAACGCGACGACATCGCTGACGGTTATGCCCACCGCCACGGACAGCGGAAGCACCATTAATGTCAATGGCTCCTCAGTTGCGTCGGGCAATACCTCAGGGCCAATAAACCTCGCAGTCGGTTCGAACTCGCTGACGATCATCGTCAGGGCGGCCGATGGCCTAACTACTAAATCTTATTCCGTCACCGTGACGAGAGCCGAAGCTGCACCGATTGCCAACAATGTTGCCGCAACAGTGGTGGCCAACAGTTCGAGCAACGCCGTAGCCCTTTCGATTTCCGGCTCGGCTTCTTCGGTGGCCGTCTCAAGTTTGCCAACTCATGGCACAGCAACGGCCAATGGCACCAGCATCACCTACACGCCGAGCGCCGGATACTCGGGTAGCGACAGCTTCACCTACACTGCGACCAATTCCTCGGGCACTAGCGCGCCTGCGACTGTCACCATTTCTGTAACCCCGCCGACGCTGGCATTGGCACCGGCAACATTGCCGGGTGCGACTGCGGGGACTGCGTACAGCCAGGCGCTCAGCACCTCGGGCGGGACCGCACCGTACAATTATGCCCTCACTGCAGGGGCGTTGCCGGCCGGGCTCACCCTGTCGAGCACCGGCACACTGTCCGGCACGCCAACTGCTGCGGGCACGTTCAACGTTACCGTCACTGCGACCGACGCGCAGAACTTCACGGCTATTCGTGCCTTTACCCTCACCGTCGCCGTCCAAGCACCGGTGGCCGGCGCGGTCAGCACGACCGTCGCTGCCAACAGCACTGCCAATGCGGTGACGCTCGTCTCGTCGGGCGGGGCTGCGACCTCGGTCGCCGTCGCCACCGCGCCAGCGCATGGCACTGCCACCGCCTCGGGTACCGGTATCAGCTACACGCCGAACGCCGGCTATTCGGGCAGCGACAGCTTTACCTACACTGTGACCAACGCCTCGGGCACCAGCGCGGCCGCGACCGTCACCGTGACGGTGAGTGCACCGACGCTAACGCTGGCGCCGGCAACGCTGCTGAGCGGGACTGCGGGGACTGCGTACAGCCAAGCGCTCAGCACTTCGGGCGGCACCGCGCCGTACAACTATGCGGTGACCGCTGGCGCGTTACCGAACGGCCTCACCCTGTCGAGCACCGGCACGCTGTCGGGCACGCCCGCCACATCGGGGGCGTTCAATTTTACGATCACCGCGACGGACGCCCAGAACTTCACCGTCACGCGCGCCTATACCATTACCGTTGCCGGCCAGGCACCAATGGCGGGTGCGCTCAGCACGACCGTCGCCGCCAACAGCACCGCCAATGCGGTGACGGTCGCTTTGTCGGGTGGGGCTGCGACCTCGGTCGCCGTCGCCAGCGCACCGAGCCACGGCACCGCTGCCGCATCGGGTACCGGCATCAGCTACACCCC
>NZ_LDTE01000048.1 GCF_001476905.1 Sphingomonas sanguinis
TGAGGTGAGTTGTGAGGGAAAGGTGACAACGGATATATAAACGCGTAAGAGCGTCGGCAGCGTCAGATGTGGATAAGAGACAGCAACTAGGGCTGAGACTCAATCAGAGCCAGAATGCGAGCGCGGTTGCGATGGCGACGCCTGAGAGGAAGTTGACGGCGAGTTTATCGTAGCGGGTAGCGACACGGCGGAAGTCCTTGAGACGGCAGAAGGCGTTCTCGATCAAGTGGCGGCCGCGGTATCTGTCTTTATCATATCGGATCGTGCGTTTGCGGTTTCGCCGTCCGGGAATGACGGGAACGGCTCCGGCATCACGTAGCGAACGGCGCAGCCGGTCGGCATCGTAGCCCTTGTCGGCCAACAGGTAACGCATTCGACCAGCCCGTTCGAGAAGCGCGGGCGCCGCCTTCACGTCGCTGACGTTGCCGGCCGTCAGCATCAAGGCATAGGGACGACCGATGACATCGGTGAGTGCGTGGACCTTGGTGGTCCAGCCACCGCGCGAGCGACCGATCGCCTGGATTTGGCGCCCCCTTTTCCACCGAACGCCGCGCGTTGTGCCTTGATGTAGGTGCTGTCGATCGCAGTGCTCTTCGCGACCACGCCAGCATCCGCCAGCGCGTCGAGCAGCTTGAGCCAGAAGCCACGGCGCGACCAGCGGTTGAACCGGTTGTAGATCGTCGTGGATGGCCCGTAATCCGCCGGGCAGTCGCACCAGCGGCAGCCGACCTTCAGCACATGCACGATCCCCGAGATCACCCGCCGATCATCTACCCGCCGGGCTCCAGGCTGGTTTTTCGGCAGATGCAGCTCGATCGCCGCCCACGCTTCATCCGACAACCAGAATAGCGCCATGCCTCATTCCTCCTGATCCACACGCCAGTGAATCAGGAAAACTGTCACCACTCAAGATGCTGATTGGGTTTGGACCC
>NZ_LDTE01000049.1 GCF_001476905.1 Sphingomonas sanguinis
GCACGCGACGATCGCCGCCGCCACCGCCATCGGCGCCTGCAACACGAAGATCAGCCAGAAGCCCATGCCGCACAACGGCGCGCCGAACAGGACGAGCCGGGCCAGTCCCTGGGAGCCGCCTCGCGCATCGGTCCAGCGCGCGACCGCCAGATCGAACGCCGCATCCCAGAGCAAGGTGACCGCCAGCAACGCCCCCGCCGCCAGCGGACCGAACCCCGCGATCGACACCAGATAGAAGAGCATGATGCTCTCGAAACTGGTCCATACCACGCTCTTGCCCATATTGGCGCAGCTATAGCCGAGCTGGGTGCTCAGGACCGATCCGTCCGCTCCCCGCCCCGTGCGGGCAGAGGACTCGGTGGAAAGGATGTCGGGGTCGACCGTCGCCATGGACCCACGCCCCTAGACCCGGCGGCTTTCATTTATTTGACACGGCGAAAATATAGGGCCGCCCGATGGCCCGCCCGCATCGTCCACAAATCCGCCTGAGCGAACCGCAGCGCCGCGTGCTGATGCAGTTGCGGATCGAAGGGGCCGCGCCACGCACCCGGCTGGCACAATTGCTGGGCATGAACGGCGCGACGATGACGCGGCTGACCCAGTCGCTGCAGGCGCTGGACCTGATCGAGGAACTCGGCTCGCTGGACGCGGGCACGCGCGGGCGGCCGATGGTGCCGCTGACCGTGTCGGGCCATGGCGGCTGGGCGATCGGGGCCACGCCGCATCCCGGCTGGCTGGAACTGGTGATTGTCGATTTTCGCGGGCGACCGCTAGTCCATGACACGACACCGTTCGACAGCCCCGACCCGCGCGTCTTCGCCAAGGTCGTGGAGGCGCGGCTCCAGGCGCTGGCGGCGACGCATGGCTTCATGCGCGGCCGGTTCCTGGGACTAGGCGTCGCGGTGCCCGGCTATGCGCTGCCCGGCGACCGCAACCGGCGCATCGTCGTCGACCGGGTGGCGGGATGGAACGAGGTGCCGCTCGCCGAGCTGCTGGGCGATGCGCTGGGCATGCCGGTCTGGATCGAGAATGACGCGAGCGCGGCGACGCTGGCCGAATATTATCAGGACGGGATCATCGGGCGCTATCGATCGATCCTGACGCTGTTCCTGGGCCATGGCATCGGCGGCGGCCTGATCGCCGAGCGTGACCTGTTCCTGGGCGAACATGGCAATGCCGGGGAGGTCGGGCGGCTGTTTCCCGGTCACCGCGAACGCCCCTCCGGCATCGACCTGCTCCTGACCCTGCGCGAACAGGGTGTGGCGATCGACTCGCTGGCCGAGATCGAGGGGCTGCTGGACAGCCATGCCGAGATCATCACCGCCTGGACCGAGCGGGTGATCGGACAGCTCGACCTGGCGGTGATGAGCGGTACCGTCTGGCTCGATCCGGGCGCGGTGGTCATCTCCGGCGCACTGCCGCTGCCGCTGCTCCGGCGGATCGGCGACGGGCTGTCCGAGCGGTCGCGCCATCGCAAGGACAATTACCGCTCGTCGCTGCCGGATATCCATGCCTCCACGATCGGCAGCCGGGCCGTGGTGATCGGCGCGGCGATGATACCGGTCCATGCCATCACCGCGACCCATGCCCCCATTTAATTACATGTAAGCAAATAAAACTGTCATCGACGACCGCCAAGGGGTCCGCATTCCGAAACCTTGGGGGGTTAGCATGCAGACCAAATTCCTGGCGGGCGCGGCGCTGTTCGTGGCACCGATGATGACGCAACCGGCCTTGGCCCAGACGCAAAAGCCGTCGCAGGCCGAAACGACGGCACCCGACGCGGCCAAGCCCGATGCCGACCATTCGGACATCATCGTCACCGGCTCGGCCCGGCAGCAGCGCCGCTTCGACGTGTCCTATGCCGTCAATTCGCTGTCGCAGACCGATATCCAGAAGCTGGCGCCCAAGAGCACCACCGACCTGATCGGCACCCTGCCCGGCATCCATGTCGAGGCGACCGGCGGCGAAGTACAGAACATCACCCGCGTGCGCGGCATCCCGACCGATCGCGGGTTCCTCTATTACCAGCAGGACGGCCTGCCGCTGTTCCAGGAGCTGGACGGCTGGTTCTTCAACCAGGGCGACGGGATGAACCGGCTCGACCTGATGACCGATCGGATCGAAGTCGTGCGCGGTGGTCCGGCCCCGATCTACGCCAGCACGGCGGCCGCCATCGCCAATGTCATCACCGTCACCGGCACGCCGACGACGCGTGGCAAGGTGCAGGCGACGGTCGGCGACACCGGCTATCTGCGGCTCGACGCCTATCAGGCGGGCCCGGTCAACCAGGACACCTATTACGCGATCGGCGGCTTCCTCCGCTATCATGACGGCTATCGCGACTCGGGCTTCCCCAGCGATCGCGGCGGCCAGATCCGCGCCAATATCAAGCATGACCTGGCCAACGGCTTCATCAAGCTGTCGGGGCAATATACCGACGACCACAATGTCTTCTATCTGTCGATCCCGACCAACGATCCGCGCAATCCGTCGGTCAGCCTCAACCCCTATATCGACTATTTCAACGGCACGCTGAACACGCCCGCGCTGCGCGACGTCAGCATCAAATACCGCGACGGATCGGGCATCGTGCAGACCCAGCGCGGCGACCTGGCCAATGGCCGTCACATCCAGTTCGGCAATGTCGCCTTCGACTATGAGGGCGATCACGGCGACTGGCACGTCTCGGCCAAGGGCGGCCTGACGATGGGCAAGGTGCATTTCGACGCCTTCTACTCGACGTCCAACCCGGTCGACGGCACGAGCTTCGCCAACAACTACCTGGCCGCCGCCACGACCGCGTTCGGCCCCGGCATCACGCGCATGGGCTATAGCATCGCGGGCACCGGCGGGCAGACGCCCTATGATCCGGCGAGCGACTCCGGGCTGGTGATGCAGGCGCAGTATCGCTCGATCCAGACCGACTTCTATTCGACGCAAGGAGACCTGTCGGTCACGCGCAAGTTCGATACCGGCATCGGCAGCCACGACATCCGTGTCGGCACCTATGGCGCGTTCTGGGGCCAGAAGATGTTCACCGCGTACCAGAATTATCTGATCCAGGTGAAGTCGAAGCCGCAACTGCTCGACCTCGCGGCCTATGGCGCGAACGGCGCGGTGATGGGCTATGTCACCGACAAGGGCTCGCTGAACGACGCGGTGTCGCTGAATGCGGGCAGTGTCGAGGGGCAGGTGATCGCGCTCTACGGCACCGACACCTGGGACATCACCGACCGGCTGCGCTTCGATGCGGGCATTCGCCACGAATGGTACAGCTATAACGGCTATGCCCGGCTGACCGGCTCGTACAATCTGGGCGATGCGACGACGCTGGCCGACAACAGCACACGCGGCTTCACCGGCTCGACCGGCGCGCTCAAGCTGAAGCAGCAGGCGTCCAACTGGACGGTCGGCGCGAATTACGATCTCAGCCGCCATATCGGCATGTATCTGCGCGCCTCGCAGCTGGAAGTGCCGCCGGGCACGCCCCTCGCCTTCAGCTATCCGACCCCGGCCGTCATCCCGACCAAGGCCAAGCTGTATGAGGCGGGCGTGAAACTGGCTGCGGGCAGCTCATACCTCTACGTCACCGGCTTCTACACCAAGTTCGATCCGCTCAACGCCAGCTTTGCGGGCTTCAACTCCGCGACCGGGCGCGCCGACGTGACGACCAACTTCATCGGCACCGCCGAGACCAAGGGCATGGAGGCCGATGGCCGCCTGAAGCTGACCGGTCCCTTCTCGGTCGCAGGTTCGGTCACGGTGCAGAACCCGCGCTATCTGAACTTCAGTAGCAATACCGGCCTCGACGGCAGCCGGGCGAACGGCAAGCAGATCATCCGCGAGCCCAAGCTCTTCTTGAACGTCCGCCCCACCACCGACTTCCCAATCGGCGAT
Source organism: Sphingomonas sanguinis (assembly GCF_001476905.1). Taxonomy (GTDB): domain Bacteria; phylum Pseudomonadota; class Alphaproteobacteria; order Sphingomonadales; family Sphingomonadaceae; genus Sphingomonas; species Sphingomonas sanguinis_B. The sequence continues at coordinate 3,901 of NZ_LDTE01000049.1, forward strand.
GCGAATGTCAGCATCTATGGCCGCTACGACTATGTCGGCCGCCGCTACACCGACTTCTTCAACTCGACCGCGCTGCCCGCCTATGGGTCGTTCGGTTTGGGCGGGATCGTGACGTCGGGCGCGTGGCAGTTTCAGGTCGTCGGCGACAACATCACCAACGCGCACGGCTTTACCGAGGGCAATACGGCGGGCGACCGCTTCGGCCAGGGCGTGCCCACCGCGATCTTCGGACGTCCCCTGTTCGGGCGCAATGTGCGCCTGATCGTCAGCCGCAAATGGTGATCGGCGGCTGACACCCATCCCCACCCTGGGGCGGGCAGCCTCTCTGGCCGCCCGCCCCCCTTTTTGATCGAAAGCCCGTCATGAACCGTCCGCTTTTGGCCGTCATCGCCACCTGCCTTGCCGCGTCCGCCGCCCATGCCTCGCCCGAAGGCACGATGCGCCGTCTCCACGATCCTGAGGGCGGCCTGATCGTCATCGCGCACCGCGGCTGTCACGAGGCCGCGCCGCGTCATGGCCTGGGCACGACGCCGGAAAACTCGCCCGCCGCGCTGATGCAGTGTGTCGCGCTGGGTGCCGATGTGATGGAAACCGATGTGCGCCGCAGCCGCGACGGCCATCTGGTCATCATGCACGACGACAGCGTCGACCGGACCACGAATGGCACCGGCAAGGTCGCCGACCTCAGCCTCGCCCAGCTGAAGGCGTTGCGCCTGCGCCAGGACGAGGGCGGCGCGGGGGCCGCGCTGACCGACCAGCATATCCCGACGCTGGACGAACTGCTGGCGCTCGCAAAGGGTCGGGTCGTCCTGAACCTCGACGTTAAGGATGCTATCTATGGCGAGGTGGTCGATGCCGTGCACCGGGCGGGCGCGCAGGACCGGGTGATCGTCAAGACCTTTGCCGGTGTCGCGTCGGTGCCGCTCGCCGCGATCGCGCCCTATGACCGCGTTCCCTTCGCGGTCATCCCGATCAGCCCGCAACCCGATGCCGGAGACGTGCCGCAGATCATTGCCAACCAGATGGCGGGCCGGGTCAAGCCGATCGCGATCGAGCTGCCCGTCCTACCGCTGACCACCCTGCCCCGCGTCATGCAGCGCGCCAAGGCGGTGGGCGTGCCCATCTGGATCAACACGCTGTTCAAGGGCTTCGTGACCGGCATGGGCGGTGACCCTGAGGCGCGGCAGGACCCCAAGGCGGTGTGGGGACGCCTGGCCGACATGGGCGTGAAGCTGTTCCAGACCGATGCGGTCGAAGACCTGCTCCGCTACCGCGACGAACGCGAAGGCAGGACGCGGTAACGGGAACCGGTCCCAACGGGGTTTGACAGGCACCCCGATGGTACGGGAAAGCCCCGCCTGCGCGGCGGGGCCCCGATCCTGCGTGCGACAGGCGACCGGAGGAGACAGGAATGCGAGTGCTGGTCATCGGTCTGGGCGACATCGCGCACAAAGCCTATCTGCCCGTCCTCGCGGTGCAGCCGTCGCTGGAACTGCATCTGGTGACCCGCAACGCGCAGGTCCTGCACGACACGGCGCGCGCGTTTCGCGTGGCGGGGGCGTATTCCAGTCTGGACGAAGCCCTGCGCACGGGTCCGTTCGACGTCGCCTTCGTCCATGCCGCGACCGAGGCGCATCCGGCATTGGTAGAGCGTCTGCTCGCTGCGCGCATCCCGACCTTTGTCGACAAGCCGCTGGCCGATACGTTGACGGAGGTGCAACGTCTGGTCGCCCTGTCGCAGGCGCAGGACACGCTGCTGCGCGTCGGCTTCAACCGGCGGTTCGCACCCTGCTATGCGGCGCTGCGGGGATCGGGCGCCGACCTGATCGTCATGGAGAAGCACCGCCATCGCCAGCCGGACGCTCCGCGCCGGGTGGTCTTCGACGACTTCATCCATGTCGTCGACACGCTGCTGTTCCTCGCCCCCGGAGCGGTGCGTCGCCGCGTGATCGAACCGCGCATGGTCGACGGGCGGCTGCATGCGGTCACGCTGATGCTGGCTGGCGACGGCTTTACCGCCATCGGAATGATGCACCGCGACAGCGGCCTCAACGAAGAACGGCTGGAGCTGACCGGTGGCGGTGTTCGCCATGCGGTGCTGGATATGGCCACGCAGGTCCGCATCGCCGCCGGGACCGAAAGCCGCGCGCGGCGGGGCGACTGGACCACGGTCGGCGAGCAGCGCGGGTTCCAGGCAATGTGCCTCGATTTCCTCGCCGCCGCACGCGAGCGCAGGGCGACGCCGGCGCAGGATATCCTCGCCACCCATGAATTGTGCGAGGCGGTGACCGAGAGCGCCGAGCGGCTGGTCGGACGCGCTATCGGCTGAGATACGCCTCCAGCGCGTCACTGCCGCCGATCCGCTCGCCGTCGATAAAGACTTGCGGCGTCGTGGCGACGTCCTGCTCCGCCTTGAACGCGTCGACCTCGTCACGTGACGACAGGATGCGGTCGTCGACCTGATAACCCGCCGCCTCCAGCATCTGCTTGGCCCGCACGCCGAAGGGGCAGGTGTGCTCGGGCAGGATCATCCGGTAGAGGATCGCCGTCTTCTGCTCCGCCATGTTCGTCTCCTGTGGTCGTCCCGTCAGAGCGTCGACCCGCACAAAGGGTTCCGCTTCTCCGCCGACGCTTGCGCCCCACCGGGGCTTCCCGCATCATTCGCCGCATGACACCCACCCGCCGCTCCGTCCTTGCCGCCGGTCTTGCCTTGGTCGCCACCCCCGGCGCAGCGGCCGAAACCGAGCCGCGCCTTCGCCGCCTGTCGCCCGGCCTCGACCGGATGATCGCGCCGGGCACCGAGCCGGAAGTGATCGCGACCGATATCCGCTGGGCGGAAGGGCCGGTGTGGGTGCCGCGCGGCGGCTATCTGCTATTCTCCGATCCGCCCGCCAATATCGTGCGCCGGTGGCAACGGGGGCGCGGCGTTTCGGTGGTGCTGAACCCCTCGGGCGCGGGTGGCACCGATCCCCGGCTGGTGCGCGAGCCTGGTGCCAACGGTCTGGCGCTCGACGCGCGCGGCGCACTGCTGATCGCCAATAGCGGCGGGCGGAGCATCGACCGGGTCGACTTGGCAAGCGGCCGCCGAACGGTGCTGGCCGATCGTTATGCGGGCAAGCGCTTCAACAGCCCCAACGACCTGCACGTCGCGCGCGACGGGGCGATCTGGTTCACCGACCCGCCCTATGGCTTTCAGGACGGCGATTCCTCCTCGTTGAAGGAGCAGCCGGTCAACGGCGTCTATCGCCGCCGCGCCGATGGACGGATCGACCTGATCGACGGCACGCTGACCCGACCCAACGGCGTCGCCCTGTCTCCCGACGAGCGGCGCCTCTATGTCTCGGTCTCGGATTCGGCGGCGCCCCGGATCATGGTCTATGACGTCGATCCGCGCGGGCAAGTGAGCGGGCGGCGTGTCCTGCTCGATGCGCGGACGATGGCGGCGTCGGGCGGTGCGGGACTGCCCGATGGGATGAAGGTCGCGCGCGACGGGACGCTCGTCTGCTCGGTGCCCGGCGGCATGATGCTGATGACCCCGGAGGCCGAACCGCTGGGCCTGATCGAACAAGACGCGCCGATCGCCAATTGTGCCTTTGGCGAGGGCGGCCGCGCGCTGTTCATGGCGGCCAATGACCGCATCCTGCGCCTCGCCCTGCGCCCCGGCTGGCAGGGCTGAGCGGCTAGGCCGCAGCCTCGACCCTACTGGTGGAGACGGGGATGGCGATGGTGCAATGCACCCCGTCGGGGCCCAGCTCATAGGTGGTGCGCGCGTTCAACTGATAGGGAAGCGCCCGCTCGATCAGCTCGCGCCCCTGGCCGCCCCGCCGGGGATGGGGCTGGGGCGGCGGCATGGCGACGCCACTCTCCCGCCAGTCGATATGCAGCCAGGGCTTGCCGTCCGGGCCGGACGGGTCGAGGCACCAGGTGATCGACAGCCGCCCATCGGCCTGGCCCAGCGCGCCATATTTGATCGCGTTGGTCGCCAGTTCGTGGAGCGCCATCGCCAGCGTGTGCACGGTCGAAGAGCGCAGCCGCACGTCCTTCGGCCCGTCCAGCGTCACCCGCCCCGCCCGTCCGTCCATCGCCGCCAATTCGGTCTGGATCAGGTCCTCGAACGATACCCGGTCATGGTCGCTCAACCGCGACAACAGCCCCTGCACCCGCGACAGCGCCGCCAGCCGATCGTCGAAATGCGCCAGGAAATCGGGCAGTTCGTCGGTCCCGCGCGCCGTATGGTCGGCGATGGAGCGAACGACCCCCATCAGGTTGCTGGTCCGGTGCTGCAACTCGGCGATCAGCACGCGCTGCGACGCCTCGCTCCGTCGCAACGCGGCCTCGGTCTTGTGACGCTCGGTCAGGTCGGCGGTTACCACCAGGAAGCGGTTGCCATGCCCGCCCGCCAGCGGCAGCAGCGAGATCGTACTGCTCGCCCAGACCTGCGAGCCGTCGGGGCGGAAATACCGCTTGTCGAGCGTGCGGGGACGGCCGGTCGCCGCGGCCTGTTCGATCGCCGCCAGGCTGGGCGCCATATCGTCGGGATGGGTGATATCGGCCACGCTGGAGCGGAGCAGCAGCTCGGCGGGACGGTCGAGGATGCGGCACAGTTCGTCATTCACCCGCTGGAAGCGCCCGTCCGGCGTGATGACCGACAGGCCGACCGGCGCGGTCGCGAAGATCGCCGCAAGCTGGCTCTCCGTCTCGGCCAGCTTGACCTGCACCACCTCTTCGCGAAGCCGCAATATCTCGGCCTGCGCCACCTTCCACTCGGTGATGTCGCGCGTCGTCGTCGCCACGCCGTCGCCTAGCTTCACGACCGTCTGATAGAACCAGCCATCAAACTGTTCATGGGTATAGTGATGCTCGGCCTGCTCGGGCTGGCCGGTTTCGGTCACGCGGCAAAAGGCGTCGAAAATACCCTCGACGATCACCCCCGGATTGCGCTGCAACAGGCTTTCGCCATGCACCTCGCCATAGCGGCTGGCCGAAGTGTGGTTGTTGAGCACCCAGCGGAAATCGACGATCCGACCCTGGTCGTCGCGGATCGCCTCGAACACCTGAATCATATCGGTCGACGCGTCCATGGTCGCCTGCAACAGCTCATAGCTGGCCTGCAACACGGCGGCGTCCTGCTTTTGCCCGTTCGTCTCTTCCACCCGCGCCATTCCGACAGCCGCCTACATCCTCGCTTCCGCTGCCATAGCAGCCCGAAAGGGCCACGTATGCTGCGCATATTAAAGCGACACGACGGGACGACGTGATCGAATGTCCGACTTTCGGCGCACGGCATAATCCTTGCCCTACCCTCGGCATCCTCTACACTTGTTCGACTAAAACATAACCGTGACGGGAGCAGGAACGGATGACTATCGATAGCGGCGGGATCAGCCGTCGGCAGGCGCTGGCGGGCGGGGCATGGGCCGGTGGCGCGATGCTGGGATCGGCCGCCATGGCGACGCCACCGCACACCGCAATGCTGGCACCCCGCCCACCCATGGGGTGGAACAGCTGGAACAGCTTTGCCACCACCATCACCGAGGCGCAGGCGCGCGAGACCGCCGCCATCATGGCCCGAAAGCTGCTGCCCTTCGGCTATGACATCTTCACCGTCGACATTCAGTGGTACGAGCCGGACGCGTCCAGCTATACCTATAACGCGGCGCCGATGCCCGCGATGGATGGCTATGGCCGGTTGATCCCCGCGCCCAACCGCTTTCCGTCCAGCGCCGACGGCTCCGGCTTCACCAAGCTGGCGGCCGATGTCCGTGCCATGGGCATGAAGTTCGGCATTCACCTGATGCGCGGCATTCCCCGGCTGGCCGTCAAGCGCAACCTGCCGATCCTCGGCACCCGCTACCGCGCCGCCGACATTGCCGACACCACCAGCATCTGCCCGTGGAACCCGGACATGTACGGCGTCGACATGACCAAGCCCGGCGCGCAGGCCTATTATGACAGCGTGTTCGCGCTCTACGCCGGATGGGGCGTCGATTTCGTCAAGATGGACGATATGAGCCGCCCCTATGACGCCCACGCGCCCGAGATCGAGGCGGTGCACAAGGCGATCGGCGCAACCGGCCGTCCCATCATCCTCAGCCTGTCGCCGGGCGAGACCCCCGTCATCCGGGGTCCGCATGTCCGCCGCCATGCGCAGATGTGGCGCATCTCGGACGATTTCTGGGACGAATGGGCGATGCTGGAGGCGCAGTTCACCCGGCTGGAGAATTGGACACCCCATCGCGGGCCCGGCGCATGGCCCGATGCCGACATGCTGCCACTTGGACGGCTGGCGCTGGGCAAGCGCGATACCAAGTTCACGCCCGACGAGCAGCGGACGCTGATGACGCTCTGGTCGATCGCACGCTCGCCGCTGATCATGGGCGGCGACCTGCGTTATCTGGACGCCGCCACATTGGCCCTGCTGACCAACCGCGCCGTGCTGGCGGTCAACCAGGCCTCGACCGACAACCAGCCGCATTTCGTCGCGGACGGCACGCGGATCTGGTCCGCCAAGCCCGAAGGCGCGCCCGGCGACCGCTATCTCGCGCTGTTCAACACCACCGACAAACCCCTGGAGGTCGGCATCGCCCTGTCGCAGCTGGGCCTGTCGCGCGATGTGGAGGCGATCGACCTGTGGGAGAGCAAGAGCCTGGGCCGGGCCACGCGCCGCTTCGCCCGAACCCTGCCGCCGCACGGATCGGGGCTCTATCGTCTGCGCGCCTGAGGGAGGTGAACGAACCGTCCTCAACCGGACATACCGTGGTGGGGATCGGGGTGGCAGGATGCGGCGCATGACGAACGCCCTGCCCCTGCGCCTCTGGCTTGCTCCGCTGCCGATCCTCCTGCTGGTCGCCGCTCCGGCCAGCGCGCAGGACCGGCGACAGGTCGGCGAGCCCGCGCTGCCGACACAGGTCTGCACCAGCCTGGCCCCCGACGATGCCGCGTGGCCGAAGGAGACGCGGCGGATACAGGCGGCGATCGACCATTGTCCGGCGGGTGCCGCCGTCCGGCTGACCGGCGCGGGACGCTTCGTCAGTGGGCCGTTGCGCATGAAATCGGGCGTGACGCTGTGGCTCGATCGCGGGGCGGTCCTGACGGCGGTCCCCGATCCGCGCGCCTATGACCGCGGGCAAGGGCTGTGCGGAACGATCGCGGCGAAGGGCAATGGCTGCCTGCCCTTCCTGTCCTTCGCCGGCACGCGCGGTGGCGGGATCGTCGGCGACGGGGTGATCGACGGTTCGGGCGGCGCGGTCATGGTCGGGCATGACGAAAGCTGGTGGCAGCTCGCCCGCCGTGCCCAGCGCGAGGGCGGCAAGCAGAACAATCCCCGGCTGATCGAAGCGGACGACGCGCGCGACCTGACCTTTTACCGCGTGACCCTGCACGATGCGCCCAATTTCCATCTCGTGCTGAACGGGGTGGAGGGTGCGACCATCTGGGGCATCCGCATCGATACGCCCGCCGACGCGCGGAACACCGATGGCATCGACCCGGGCGCGTCGCAGGACGTGACCATCGCCGACAGCTTTATCCGCACCGGCGACGACAATATCGCGATCAAGGCCGGGCATGGGCCTACCCGCTACATCTCGATCCTCGACAGCCATTTCTATGCGGGCCACGGCCTGTCGATTGGCAGTGAGACCAATGCCGGGGTCAGCGATATCCTGGTCCGCAACGTGACGCTGGACGGCACGACCTCGGGCCTGCGGATCAAGAGCGATGCCAGCCGGGGCGGGCTCGTGACACGAGTTCGTTATGAGGGCGTCTGCCTGCGCGGCAATCAGCGGCCGATCGACTTCGACACCCGCTACGATCCGGGGGCCAGCGGGATGGATATCCCGGTCTATCGCGACATCCTGCTGAAGGGCGTCACCGGGGAGGACGGCACGCTCGTGCTGCGGGGCCATGATGCGCACCACCCGGTGCAGGTGACGCTGGACGGTGTGCGCTTCGCCGCAACCGCGCGGTGGCAGGTCGAAAATGCAGCACTGTCGGCTGGCCCGGGCGGCGTATCGCCGACCCCGCCGGGCCTGACCCTGCCGCCCGCCATCGGCCCGGCACCCGATTGCGCCGCGCGCTGGCTGCCGTTTCCGGCGGGCGATTAACGCACCTCCGGCACCACGCCCTTGGGGGCGGCGGACAGGCGGCGGATCAGGTCCGTTTCCGCCGCACGATAGGGCGTGCCGTCGCGGCGGAATACCTCGTGGAACCAGATGGTCGGCTCCTCCAGCACATAGGGCCGTTTCCAGCTGTCCCAGGGCAAGCGCGTCTGCGTCTTCCCGTCGACAAAGCCCCAGTTCATCATCGCGACATTGTAGCGCTTGGCGATGGGCAGCGAGCCGTCGAAGGTCGATCCATTGCCGCGCGCCATATATTCGGTGCACAGGATCGGGCGGTGATAGGGCAGCAACTGCTTCACCCGCCGCTCGAACGTCTCGGGCCAGCTATAGTCGTGAAAGGTGATGACGTCGGACTGCGACAATTGCAGCCGGTCCATCGCCGAGGCCTTTCCGTCCGGCGTCCAGTCGTCGCCCTGCCACACGCCGGAAGTCAGCGGCTGCGACGGTTCGGCCGCGCGCGCCCAGTCGAACACCTGCGCCAGCATCGCGCGGACCAGCGGTTCCTTGCCCTCCTGCCCCGGATATTGGTCGGCACCATTGTCGGGCTCGTTCCACAGGTCCCAGCCCAGGACGCGCGGATCGTCCTTGAACGCGCCGATCACCCCCTGGACATAGGCCCGGTATCTCGGCCAGTTCGCCCGGTCGCGCAGGCCCGCCATGCCCGGCCCCTGCACCCAGCCGGAATTGTGGACGCCGGGGATCGGCGGATGCTGCGGCCCCAGCTTCGGGTTCGGGTCCCAGCAGCTGTCGAACAGCACGAACAGCGGGCGGATGCCATGCGCCTTCGCCATGGTCAGGAATGCGTCGATCCGCCGCCGAAAGCCGTCCGGGTCCTGCGTCCAGAGCTGATCGTGCAGGAACACCCGCATGGTGTTCATGCCGATGCCCTGCGCCAGGCCCAGTTCGCGGTCGATCCGCTGAGGGTCCCAGGTCTCGGCCTGCCACATCTCCAGCTGGTTGATCGCACTGGCGGGGGTGTAGTTCGCGCCGACCAGCCAGGGCTGGCGGTCATACCAGGCCTTGGCCTGCGCCTCGGTCCAGCGGGGTCGCGCCTCGGCGGGCAGTAGCGGCACCATCGCGACGATCGCCGCCGCCAGCCATAGGCGCATCCCCATTCCCGTCTCTCCCGCGTCGACGCCCAAGGTCTTTTGCCCAGGCCGGTGTCCGACCGAATGTCCTTGAAAAAGTCGGACTTATCAAGTCATGTTCGTCATCGAACGATGCCGCCGCCCGACACAGAGCGCCCGTTCGACGAGGAGAGGATCAGGATGAGGCCGTTCGCCCCTATCGCCGCCGCGCTTGTTCTGGCGCTGACCGTCGCCGGATCGGCCGCGGCGAAGAACCCGCAGTTCGAGGGGGCCGACCCTCATGCGATGATGATCGACGGCGAGATGTGGATCTTCCCGACCGGCGGGCCGGGCGGAAGCTGGGCCGCGGACCGGTTCGGGGCCTTTTCCAGCCGCGAACTGAAGACCTGGCGGCCGCGCGGCGAGCTGATCCGGCGCGATCAGATACGCTGGATCAAGGACGACGGTGCGCCCGAGCATTTCCTGTGGGCGCCCGGCGTCGCGACGCGCGGGGGCAAATATTATCTCTATTACTCGGTCGGCCCACAGAATCCGACGCCCAGTCGGATCGGCGTCGCGGTCGCCGATCGGCCGGAGGGACCCTATCGCGACAGCGGTCGTCCGCTCGTCACCGGCGGACAGGGTTTCGAGGCGATCGACCCGATGGTCTTCCAGGATGCCCGATCGGGTAAGATCTATCTTTATGCAGGCGGCAGCGCGGGCGCGAAGCTGCGCGTGTGGGAGTTAAAGCCCGACATGGTGACCCTCGCGCGCGAAGTGCCGGTCGCCACCCCGCCGCACTTCACCGAGGGCGCGTTCCTGCACGAGCGGAATGGCACCTATTATCTGTCCTACAGCCATGGCCGGTTCAACGGGCCGGACTATTCGGTGCACTACGCCACCGCGCCTTCGCCCATCGGCCCATGGCGCTATCGCGGCGCGATCCTGACCAGCGACACTACGCATCAGGGCCCCGGCCATCACAGCTTCGTCGAAATGCCGGACGGTCGCTGGCTGATCGTCTACCACCGCTGGGACCGCGCGCCCGGCCCCGGCCCATTCCAGGGCGAGCGCGTGGTAGCGATCGACCGCATCACCTATGCCCCGGATGGCACCATCCGTCCGGTCCGCATGACCGATGAAGACGCCCCGGTCCTGCCGATGGCGCGGCGGCGCTAAGGCAGGCCGCGTTACGAGGCGGCGACGCCGTTGTCGGGACGATAGCCGAGCTGCTGCGAAATACGCGCGGTCGCCTCGGCCAGGATCAGTCGTGCCTCGGCGATCGTCACCGACTGCGATCCGTCGATCGTCTCCAGGAACGGGATGGTCAGCGCCGCCATGCAGTCGCCGCCAAAGCCGAATACCGGATAGCTGATATCGGTCACGCCGCGCGTGATCGGGCTTTCGCGCAGTTCATAGCCTTGCGCCCGCACCCGCTCCAAATCCTCGGCCAGACGCACCCGGCCGATCGGCCGCCCCTGCGCCAGCTCGGCCCGGTCGATGATCCGTCCCAGCTGTGCCGGGGGGGCGAAGGCCAGCAGCACCTTGCCCGAACAGCTCGCCACGATGTCGATCGACGCGCCCATGCGCAGCGCGAAGCCGCGCGTGCCGGGATTTTCCTCGCGCGCGATGACCAAGCCCGCACCGCCCTCGATCACCACCAAGTGACAGGACTGCCCGACGGTCAGCGCCAGCGACTGCATCTCGGGCAGGGCGGCGGCGGTCAGCTGGCGCGCCGGCGTGGCGCGATAGGCGATGTCGAGGAATTTGTAGGTGACGCGATACCGGTCGTCGATCGGCGACTTTTCCAGATAGCGCGCCTCCTCCATCACCACGACGATACGGAACAGCTCGCCCAGCGACCGGCCGAGCGCGGTCGCCATCTCGCTGACCAACATGCCCTGCGGATGGTTGGCGAGCAGTTCGATGATGAGGAACGCCTTGTCGAGCGCCGGGGCGGCATAGCTGCCCTTGCGGATGCGTCCCTCGCCCGTCTTGCCGCCCTCGACCGTCATACCGTCCCCCAGAACCAGTCCTATCGATTAGGACGCCGCCGGGCATCGGGCAAGGCGCGTCGCCTTAAGCGGTCACGCGATGGTGACTATCGCCTTCAGGACCGAATCCGCCTCGGCGATCAGCTCGGGCAGGCGCCGCGGCGCTTCGTCCAGCGTCAGCGCATGGGTGCGGATCGCGTCGGTCGGAATAGCGCCCGACCGGATGCTGGCGATGACATGATCGAAATCGACCGACAACGCATTGCGGCTGGCGATCAGCGTCGTCTCGCGCTTGTGGAATTCGGGATCGGCAAAGACCAGATCGTCCTTGCACACGCCGACCAGCGTATAGCTGCCGCCATGCGCGACCCAGCCGAGCCCGGCGCGCATCGCATGGATATTGCCCGTGGCGTCGAACACATGGTCGAACATCTCGCCCTTGCTGATCGTCGACAGCGCCTCGGCCAGGCCGTCGTCCGCGACGACGCCCTCGTCCAGCCCCAGGTGATCGCGGGCATAGGCCAGGCGCGGCGCGCGCGTATCGACCAGCACGATACGCCCCGCCCCGGCGATCCGCGCAAACAGTGCGACCGCCACGCCGATCGGCCCCGCGCCGACGACCACCGCATCCTCGCCGACGGACAGGCCCGAGCGCCGCACCGCATGCGCACCGATCGCCAGGAACTCGACCATCGCCGCCTGGTCCAGTGACAGGCCCGTCGCGTCGATCACCGCGCCTTCGGGCACCGACAGCCATTCGCACATGCCGCCATCGGCATGGACGCCCAGCACGCTGATCCGGGCGCAGCAATTGGGCTTGCCCCGGCGACAGGCGCGGCACGTCCCGCAGGAAATATAGGGATTGATCGTCACGACCTGCCCCACCGTCAACGACGAACCCGCCGGCGCCTCGGCCACTTCGCCCGCCAGTTCATGGCCGATCAGGCGGGGATATTCGAGGAACGGATGCTTGCCGCCATAGATATGATAGTCCGTGCCGCAAATTCCCGCACGGCGCATCCGCAGCAGGACCTCGCCATCGCCGCGCACCGGGCGGGGGCGTTGCTCGACCCGGATCTCCTCCGGCTGCACACAGACCAGCGCCTTCATCTCCGCCTCTCCCGAATTCCTATATGCGATCATACTCTCACATATGCCATTGAAGCGCGGGGTAGGGAACGCTAAAACGACAGCATCATGCAAAGGGTGACCAACGGCCCAAGCGCACCGACAAGAGAGGAGGCCCCGATATGGCCCGACGCGTATGTTTCGCCCTGGATCTGGTCGCCGATGCCGCGCTGATCGCGGAATATGAACGCGCCCATGCGCCCGGCGCGGCTTGGCCGGAGGTAACCGAGGCGATCCGAGCCAAGGGCTTCACCGCGATGGAAATTTGGCGCACCGGCGACCGCCTGTTCATGATCGCCGAGGTCGCGGACGACTGGCCCCGCGCCATCCCCGCCGAACTGGCGGCGACCGATGCGAAATGGGAAGCAGCGATGGATCGCTTCCAAAAGCCACTGCCCCACGCCGCGCCGGGCGAGAAATGGGTGGCGATGGACCGCATCTTCGCGCTGGACGGCCAGTGACGAGGGCTGCTCCGGTAATCCTGCAATTCGGCACCAGCCGTTTCCTCCAGGCGCATGTCGATCTGTTCGCGGAGGAGGCCCGCGCCGCCGGACAGGAGGTGCCGCCGATCGTGATCGTCCAGACGACCCGCGATGCCGAACGGGCGCGGCGCTTGGCGGGCTTTGCCGATCCATCGGGTTTCCCGGTCATCCTGCGGGGCCTGCGCGACGGTGTTCGGGAAGAACGCACCGTCCAGGTGCGCAGCGTGCGTGAGGGCCTGAGCGCCGCCGCCGACTGGGACCGGCTGGTCGCGCTGGCAGTCGAGGCGGCGAGCCATATCGTCTCCAACACCGGCGACACCGGCTATGCCGTTCCCGAGGGCGACCGTGCCGCGCCGCGAGAGGATCAGGTTCCGGCCAGCTTCTGCGGGATGCTGACCGAATTGCTCCATCGCCGCTGGCAGGCAGGGCGTCCGGGGGTGACGATGCTCCCGTGCGAGCTGGTCGTGCGCAATGGCGACGTGCTGCGCGCCGCGATCACCGGCTTGGCGCGTGAACAAGGACGCGATGTGGCGTTCGTCGCATGGCTGGACAAAGCGTGCATCTGGGCCAACACGCTGGTCGACCGGATCGTCAGCGAACCGCTCTCGCCCGCCGGGGCGGTGGCCGAGCCCTATGCGCTCTGGGCGATCGAGCGGCAGCCGACGCTGGTCCTGCCCTTCACCCATCCCGCCATCGTACTGACCGGCGATCTGGAGCGGTTCGAGCGGCTGAAGCTGCATATCCTGAACCTGGGGCATAGCTGGCTGGCGGCCCGCTGGCACGGGCAAGGCGACGCGCCGGACCAGACGGTCCGCGCCGCACTGGCCGACGCCGAGACGCGCACCGCGCTCGACCGGGTGATGGCGGAAGAGGTGCTGCCCGGTTTTGCCGTGCACGGAATGGCGGACGAGGCGAAGGACTATATCGCCACCACCCTGGAGCGGTTCGCCAACCCGTTTCTCGACCACCGGCTGTCGGATATCTTCGGCGGTCATCCCGCCAAGGTCGACAAGCGGATTGGCGAATTTATCCGCTGGGTGGACGGCTCCGGTAAGGCGGTGGCGATGCCGGAGTTGCGGGCCTTGGCGGCGCGACCGAGCTAAACGTCGCGAAGGGTATGGGCGGCGATATCCTCCCCGTCTTCGATCAGTGGGCGCGTAACCCGAGACGAAGCCACATCCAGATAAGCCTTCTTTCCCTCGCCCCTCAAAGAGGGGAGAGGGTTGCGCAGACTTGGTCTTTGCGAAAGCAAAGGCTTAGTCGGAGCTGGGTGAGGGGTGAAGCGCTCGCATAGCGCGCGCGAGCCAAAAGCTCGTTCAACCCCTCACCCAAGCTGCGCTAGCCAGCCAGCTGGCAAGCTCCGCTAACCCTCTCCCCTATCCAGGGGAGAGGGGTAAGTGCCCTACGCCGCCCTCGGCAGGCAGGCCGGGCCCTTGGCGCCCGCCGCCTTGTAGGTCAGCACGAACTCCTGATGGCCCAGCGCCTCCGACTTGGTCTGCGCGCCGCCCGACACCGCCACGATCAGGTCGACGATCTCCGTCCCCACCTCGTCCAGCGTCGCCTCGCCATAGAGGATACGACCGGCGTTCACGTCCATGTCGCCCTCCATCCGCGCATACATTTCCGGATTGGCCGCGATCTTCACGACCGGCGAGATGGCCGATCCGACCACCGATCCGCGCCCCGTCACGAACAGATTGATATGCGCGCCGCACGCGATCAGCTCGCCGATCTCGGCATTGTCGACGATGTTGGGGAAACCGAACTTCGGATCGCCCGCCGGCACCACGTCGAGCAGATACAGCCCCGGCCCCGGCGCCTGTTCGGCGGGCAGGATGACGCCCGTGATCGGACGGCTGCCCGACTTGGCATAGGCCCCCGCCGACTTCTCTTCCTGGCTGGTCAGGCCGCCTTCGGCATTGCCCGGCGCGAAGCTGCCATAGCCCATCGCGCGGTAATAACGCTCGGCCTGCGCGACCGAGGCGATCAGCGCCTCCGCCACCTCCGGCGTCGCGGCGCGCTCGGCCATATGGCCTTCGCAACCGATCATCTCGCCGGTCTCCTCGAAGATGCAGATCGCGCCCGCATCGTAGAGCGTGTCGAAGGCGCGGCCGACCGCCGGGTTGCCGGTGATACCGCTGGTCCCGTCCGACCCGCCGCAGATGGTGCCGATCACCAGTTCGGACATCGCCATCGGCACGCGCACCGCTTGCGCATCGGCCGCCGCACGGACGCGCTCGACGGCGGCGATCCCCGCCTCCATCGCGCCGCGCGTGCCACCCGATTGCTGGATCACGATCGTCTCGACCGGCCGCCCCTGCTCGCGCGCATTGGCGGCCAGCGCCTCGCGGTTGAAGCTCTCGCAACCCAGCGACAGCAGGACGACGCCACCGACATTGGGGTGCGTGGTCAGCGCCTTCATCATCGCCAGCGCATAGTCATTGGGGTAACAGCCGGGAAAACCGATCAGCTGCACGCGCGGATCGTCCATGCTGTCGACGATCCGCCGCGCGACATGGTGCGCGCATTCGACCAGATAGACGACGACGATGGCGTCGCGAATGCCCTTGCGCCCGTCGGGGCGGGCCCAGGCCTGCCAAGTCCGCTCGGCCGTCATGCGTGATCTCCATGGGCGTCGCGCAGATGCGCGGGGATATAGTCGCTTTGCATATTGTGCATATGGACCCAGCCTCCCGCTGGGGCATCATGGGTCATCGACCCGATCGGCATGCCATATTTGATGACCTTGTCGCCGGTCGCCAGCGGCACCACTGCCAGCTTATGGCCCAGCGCCACCCGCTCGGTGATCGACAGGTCGTAACCATCGACGGTGATATGCTCACCCGGCTCGACCGTGCGGCAACAGACCGCGACATTGTCGGTCGGGGTCAGGCGGATCGCGGCGACGCTCATGCGCCCTCTCCCGGCAGAGGCGCGTCGGGGCGGACCAGCCCTTGGCCACGCAGCTCCGCCCAGAAGGCGGCGGGAATGGGTTCGGCGTAAAGTCGCATCGTATCGGATACCTGTCGGGGATCGGCTATGCCCGGAATGACGCTGGCAATCTGGGGATGGGCGAGCACAAAAGCGAGGGCCGCGGCGGGCAGCGTCACGCCGTGCCGCGCCGCCACCGCCTCCAGCGCGCGGACCTTGCCCAGCACGGTTTCGGGCGCAGGCGCGTAATTGTAGCGGGCGGCCGCCTCGCTGCCTGTCGCCAGGATGCCGCTATTGTAAGGGCCACCGATCACGATGGCGGTGTCCGCCGCCGCGCAGGCCGGGAAGAAGCCGTCCAGCGCGCCCTGCTCCAGCAGCGTGTAGCGACCGGCGAGCAGGATGACGTCGAACCGCGCCTCCTCCATCAGGTCCAGGCAGACCTCGACCTCGTTCACGCCCAGGCCAAACCCGGCGATGGTACCCTCGTCCCGCAACCGCTCCAGCGCCTTGAACCCGCCGCCCGTCGTCAGCTGCTCGCGATATTTGGCATCCGCCTCGCCATGCGTGACGCGGCCGATATCGTGGATGAACAGCAGGTCGACCCGCGCGAGGCCCAGCCGCTGCAGGCTGTGCTCATGGCTGCGCAGGATGCCGTCATGCGTATAGTCGTAGCGGGCGCGGAACGGCATGGCGGTGTGGAAGCCATCGCGTTCGCGATCGTCGGTGATGGTGGCGTCGGGCTCCATCAACCGGCCGACCTTGGTCGAGACGATCACATCCTGCCGTCCGCGCAGGGCATCACCCAGACGGCGTTCGCTCAGCCCCCGGCCATAATGCGGCGCGGTGTCGAAATAACAGAAGCCCGCCGCCAGCGCGGCGTCGAGCGTCGCCTCGGCCTGCGCGTCGTCCATGGCTGCATAGAGATTGCCCATCGCCGCCGCGCCAAAGCCCAGTTCGGGCAGCGTGCAGTCGGTCTTGCCCACCCGGCGGCGGGGAAAATCGGTCATAGGTTCAGGCCCAGTCGATAGATGCGATTGGCGTTGCGCCCCCACAGGTCGCGCCGCTCCTCGTCGGAAAAGCCGGTCAGCAGCGCTTCGTAAGCGCCCAGCGTCCGATCGAGATCGGCCGCCAGCCGGTCGGTCGGGAAATTGGTCGCGACCATCACGCGGTCCGTGCCGAACCGGTCGATGACCTCGGCAACGATATCGGCGAACCCGGCGGGGTCGAAGCGCGGGCCGATGAAGCCCGCGCCCGACAGCTTGATGGCGGCGTGCGGCATGGCGGCAAAGGCGATCAGTCCGGCGCGCCATTCCTCCAACCCGTCCGCCATGATGGGCAGCGCCAGATGGTTGAGGATCACCGGCACCTCCGGGTGCCGCGCGGCGATCTCCGCCAGCCCCGCCAGTTGCGGCGGAAAACCGTGAAAGTCGTAGCTCAGGCCATAACGCCCCAGCAGCGCATAACCTGCCCGCCAGTTGGGATCGCGGGTCAGGTCCATGTCATAGGCGCGCCGCGACGGGTCGGTCGGATGCCAGTTGATCAGGTGTCGGATGCCCTTCACGCGGGGGTGGCCCGCCTGCCAGGCCAGTCGCGGCTCGACCGCTGGATGGTTCAGTTCGACCCGCGCGACGATACCGCTGGGCAGGCCATCGTCCTGCGCAACGCGATTCAGCCAGACCGTCTCGTCCGCGCCCTGGGACGGATCGGCGCCCGCATCGACATGCACCGCGCCGACCAGATTCCAAGCGGACAGCTCGGCGCGATAATCGGCGATGCGATAGTCGGGCGCGATGGCCGCATTCTCGGCCGCGTCCAACCAGGGATAGCGCAGAACGCCGTGGTCCCACAGGTGGAAATGCGCATCGACAAAGGGCGGCCGCGCGGCGCTCACGCCATCGTCCATCCGCCATCGATGACGTGCATCTGCCCGGTCGTGTACGCGCTCTCGTCCGAGGCGAGATACAAAGCGAGCGAGGCGATCTCCTCGGCGCGGCCCAGCCGTCCCATGGGCTGGCGGGCGACAAAGGCCGCGCGGGCCGCCTCCGCATCGCCGGTCGCCGCCAGTCGCTCGTCCAGGCTGGGCGACTGGACGGTTCCGGGGCAGATCGCGTTGCAGCGAATGCCCTGGCCGACATAATCGAGCGCGACCGAACGGGTGATCCCCGCCACCGCGCCCTTGGACGCGCAATAGGCATAGCGGTTGCCGACCCCGATGATCGCCCCCGCAACCGAGGCCATGTTGACGATCGCCCCACCCCCTTGCGCGATCATGGCGGGCAGGAACGCCTGCAGCATATGGGTGATGGCATGGACGTTCAGGTCGAAGGACAGGCGATAGCCCGCATCCTTCGTCGCCAGCAGATCGCCCGCATCGACATAACCCGCGCAGTTGAACAGCACGTCGACCGCGCCCGTCCGCTCACCGAACGCGGCGATCGCGGCCGGGTCGAGCAGGTCGAGCGTCTCGGTCATGCAGCCCTGAAGGCTCGCCAGCGCCTCGGCATTGCGATCGACGGCGATCACCTGAGCGCCCTCGGCCGCGAACAATTCGGCGGCGGCGCGGCCGATACCCTGGCCAGCGCCGGTCACGATCGCCCGCTTGCCCGACAGACGGTTCATCCATTCTTCTCCTTGTGGCGTCCGATCAGGACCGCAAAACCCAAAACAACCGCGAAGCTGAGCGTGGGGACGAGCATCGCGAAGGTGATTCCGGCGTGATCGGACACCAGCCCCATCAGCGCGGTCAGGCCCGCGCCGCCGATGATCGCCATCACGATCAGCGAAGCCCCGGCACGACGCAGCGGCCCCAGCCCCTCGATCCCCAGCGCGAAGATGGTCGGGAACTGGATCGACATGAAGAAGCTCGCCGCGACCAGCGCGATCAGCCCCGGCCAGCCGCCCAGCACACCCGCCACCGCCGTCAGTGCGATCGACAGACCCGCGAACAGCGCCAGCAGCCTGACCGGCGCGGCACGCCCCATCAGCGCACTGCCCAGGAAGCGCCCGGCGGCGAACAGCACCAGCGAGACGAACAGCGCATCCGCGCCGCTCCGCTCGTTCAGGCCCGCATTGGCCTGCGCATAGCGGATAGTGTAGCTCCACACGCCGACCTGCGCGCCCACGTAAAAGAACTGCGCGACCACCGCGCCCAACAAGCGCTTCTGCCGGAACACATCGACGAAGCGACCGCCCGAGGACGGGCCGTCGCTCGCCCGGTGCGGCGTGCCGCTGGGAAAGCGAACCAGCGCGGCGGCCAGCGCGAAGAGCAGCACGACGATGGCGATGGCGACATAGGGCGGCGCGATCGCCTGCACCTCGGCCTTGTAGAAGGCGGTGCGCGCGGCGGCGTCCATCGTGGCGAGCGCGCGTTCGTCATGCTCGATGCCCGACAGGATGAAGTTGCGCCCGATCAGGATGCCGGTAATCGCACCCAGCGGGTTCGCCGCCTGCGCCCAGTTCAACCGCCGCGTCGCCCCCGCCGGATCGCCCAGCTCGCCCATCAACGGATTGGCCGAGGTCTCGAGGAACGCCAAACCCGCCGCGATCACGAAAAGGCCGAGCAGGAACAGCTGGTACAGGCTGGCCGCCGCCGCCGGATAGAAGAGCAGCGCGCCGGTGCCGTACAGCGTCAGCCCCAGCACGATCGCCGCCTTGTAGCCGAAGCGCCGCATCACCATCGAGGCGGGCACGGCGAGCAGGAAATAGCCGAGATAGAAGACCTGCTGGACAAAGCTGGTCCCGAAGTCGCTGAGCGTAAACGCCTTGCGAAATTGCGCGATCAGGATGTCGTTCAGGTTATTGGCCATGCCCCACAGGAAGAACAGGCTGACCGTGATGATGAGCGCGGGCAGATAGCCACGCGCCACGGTGCCCTGCCCGGCAGATGCGGCATGACCCGGCTCTCCCGGTTGCGGGTCGACGGTCAGATCGGCGGGAATGGCCATCAGTCCTGCCCTCCTTCACACCGGGCCGCTCGATTGCCCACCATGGCTGCACTCCCTCTCCATGAAATCTCTATTTTATATGCGTAACCTTATGGTGGCCGGTGCACGCTTGGCAAGTGTTAACGGGAGCGACGCGGACCCTGCGTCGCTCCCCGACCGCTTCATTTCAGGTGCGGCGTGACCGTCACGCGGCGTCGACGAAGCGCTGCGTCTGCTCGCCCAGACCGTCGATGCCCAGCCGCA
This sequence comes from Sphingomonas sanguinis, assembly GCF_001476905.1. GTDB lineage: Bacteria > Pseudomonadota > Alphaproteobacteria > Sphingomonadales > Sphingomonadaceae > Sphingomonas > Sphingomonas sanguinis_B. The sequence goes on from NZ_LDTE01000049.1 coordinate 23,810, forward strand.
CCGTCTGTCCGGCGCGCAGATAGACCGGCGGCTTCTGGCCCATGCCCACGCCCTTGGGCGTGCCGGTGGTGATGATGTCGCCGGGCTCCAGCGTGCAGAACCGGCTAACGTACGAAACGATTTCGGCGATGGTGAAGATCATGTCGGCGGTGTTGCCGTCCTGATAGCGCTGGCCATCGACCTCCAGCCACAGGCGCAACGCCTGCGGATCGCCCACCTCGTCGGCGGTGACCAGCCAGGGGCCGGTCGGGCCGAACGTGTCGCAGCCCTTGCCCTTGTCCCAGGTGCCGCCACGCTCCAGCTGATAGGCGCGCTCGCTGACGTCATGCACGACGCAATAGCCCGCGACATGCGCCAGCGCCTCGTCCTGCGAGACATAGCGCGCGCGGCTGCCGATCACGACGCCCAGCTCAACCTCCCAATCGGTTTTTTCGGACCCGCGCGGGATTTCGACATCATCGTTCGGGCCGACGATCGCGCTCGACCATTTGCCGAACACCACCGGCTCGGCCGGGATGGGCAGATTGCTCTCGGCCGCATGGTCGCGATAGTTGAGGCCGATACAGACGAACTTGCCCGGCCGCGCGATGCACGACCCCAGGCGCGGATTCCCCTCGACCAGCGGCAGCGTGGCGGGATCGAGCGCGGCGATTGCGGCCAGGCCCTGCGGCGTCAGGCGGTCGCCGCCCAGATCGCCCAGCGCGTCGGGCAAGGCGCGGATGTGACCGTCCGCATCCAGCAACCCGGCGCGCTCCTGCCCGATTTCTCCATAACGCAGCAGCTTCATCGACCCGGACTCCTGTAAAAAGGGTATGTCCGCCCCTCTTATCCAGCCGGGCCGCGTCCTGTCACTTGCAAATATGATAGCCGGGTCGCCCTGAGCGATCAGGCGTGGCCGCGCACCGATTCGCCCATCAACGAGAAGAATCCCTGTGCGACCCCGCAGGTCGCGATGTCCCATTCGGGATGCCATTGCACCGCCAGCACATCGGCGTCGCATCCCGGCGCGCGGAACGCTTCGATCAGCCCGTCCTCGGCATCCCGCGCCTCCACCACCAGGCCATAGCCCAGCCGGTCGACGCCCTGCTGGTGCACCGAATTGACCTGCACCCGCCGCTGCGGGCTGCGCCCCGCCAACACGCCGCCAGCCATCAGGTCGACCGCATGGTGGTGATCGAACAGCGACTCGTAATCCGAATCCCAGCTGCCGCGGTGATGGCGCGGCAGGCCGCCCAGGCAGGTCAGCGAGCCGCCGAACAGCACGTTGATCTCCTGCATCCCCCGGCAGATGCCGAACACCGTCTTGCCGCGATCGATCATCCGCCCGGCCAGCGCCAGTGCCACCGAATCGCGCTGCGGATCGCAGGCGGAGGGCGCGAGCGTAGCGCCATCACCATATTGCGCGGGCGCGACATGCGAGCGCCCGCCGGTCAGCAGCAGGCCGTCGAGCATGTCGGCCATCATGACGGTATCGACCGCTTCGGGGATCGCGGGCACGATGACGACGCTGGCCCCGCACAGCCGAACGAGCGGATCGATGAAGCGCGTCGCCACCGCCTGGATCGGGCGGTTCGCCACTTCGTTGCCGCACATCAGGCCGATGATCGGCTTGCGTCCCCCCGTCATGCCGTTCCCTCCAATTCCTGACGCAGCGCCCTCCCCTCGGCGCGCGGCAGATGCAAAGCCTCGGGCTGGACGAGCACACTCTCGGGCGCGACATCGGTCAGCAGCCAGACATTGCCCCCGATCACCGAGCGCGCGCCGATGGTGACACGACCCAATATGGTCGCGCCAGCGTAAATGATGACATCGTCCTCGACGATCGGATGCCGGGCGAAACGGTCGCGCGGCGAACGCGGCGCGGTGCCCAGCGCGGACCGCGCGCCCAGCGTCACATGCTGATAGACGCGCACCCGCTCGCCGATGATCGCGGTTTCGCCGACGACGACACCGGTGCCATGGTCGACGAAGAAATGCCGCCCAATGGTCGCGCCCGGATGGATGTCGATCCCGGTCCGCTCATTGGCGAGTTCGGAAATCATGCGCGCGACGATCGGCGCGCCCAGCGCGTTCAGCTCATGCGCGATGCGGTGGTGCAGGCTGGCGACCGCGCCCGGATAGCAGAGCAGAATCTCGTCCACGCTGCGCGCCGCCGGGTCGGCCAGGAACGCGGCCTCGACATCGCTGTCGATCAACTCGCGCACCTGCGGCAGGGTCGCGCCGAACAAACGCGCGACCAGCGCGGCCTGTTCGGGCGGGAAGGCCTCATCCGTATCCTTCTGCCAATAGGCGAGTTCCGCGCCGATCTCGCGTTCCAGCGCGGTCAGCGCGGCGAGCAGCTTGGCCGCGACGAAACGGTCCTCCTCCTGCGCCGCCCCCCGGAAATGGCCCAGGCGACGCGGATAGAGCGCGGCGGCGACCAGGGCGACGACATCCTCGACCCCGGCGCGCGACGGAAATCGCTCGACGTCGCGCGTCCCGTCCTGCCGCACCCGCCAGCCCTGCCGCGCCGTGCGCAGCGCCGAGACGATTCCGTCGATCCCGGTCGCGGAAACATCCTCGCGAGAGGTGGCAGCAGTGAACGGCTTGGTCGACATGGACGATCCTCCGACCCCCATCATATCCCACCTGACAAATGGGATATAACAGAAATGCTACGCCCCAATAAAGCACGACCTGCCTTAACAGCCGATTGCGAAGCGATGCGCCCCGGTCCATGGGTAGCGCCGCCACCATGGCGCGGTCCGGCGGGAGGGAGCCCGCGGGGCCGATCATCCCCATGCCCTTCCCGGAGCATTCGCGACGATGACGACCCCGCGCCAGACGACGCTGACCCGTTTCCTGATCGAGGAGCAGCGCCGCTCCGAAGAGACCTGCCCCGCCGAACTGCGCCTGCTGATCGAAACCGTCGCGCGGGCGTGCAAGGCGGTGAACCAGGCGATCTCGAAGGGCGCGCTGGGCGATGTGCTGGGCAGCCTGGGCAGCGAGAATGTACAGGGCGAGGTCCAGAAGAAGCTGGACGTGATCGCCAACGACCTGCTGCTCGACGCCAATGAATGGGGCGGACACCTGGCCGCCATGGCATCGGAGGAGATGGAGACGATCCACCGCATCCCGAACCGCTTCCCGCGCGGCGAATATCTGCTGCTGTTCGATCCCATCGACGGGTCGAGCAATGTCGATGTCGACCTGTCGGTCGGCACCATCTTCTCGGTTCTGAAGGCGCCCGAGGATTGCGCAGGCCGCGAAGTGACCGAGGAGGATTTCCTCCAGACCGGCCGGTCGCAGGTGGCGGCAGGCTATGCCATTTACGGCCCGCAGACGCTGCTGGTCCTGACCGTCGGCACCGGCGTCTACGAGTTCACGCTGGACCGCGAGATCGGATCGTGGCGGCTGACCGACGGGCCGATGCGTATCCCCACCGGCACCAAGGAATTCGCGATCAACATGGCGCGCCGCCGCCAATGGTCGCCGGGTATCGCCCGCTACGTCGAAGAGCGTATCCTGGGCACCGAGGGGCCGTGCGGCGTCGACTATAATATGCGCTGGACCGCCTCGATGGTCGCCGACGTGCATCGCATCCTGAAGCGCGGCGGCGTGTTCCTCTATCCGGGCGACCACCGCCAGGACGGCAAGGCCAAGCTGCGCCTGCTGTACGAAGCGAACCCGATGAGCTTCCTGATCGAACAGGCAGGCGGCGCGTCGATCGACGGGGCGAGCCCGATCATGGACGTCGCGGCGATCGGCCTCCACCAGCGCGTCGGCGTGGTGCTGGGCGATCCCGAGGAGGTGGCGACCATCGGGGAATATGGGCGAACGGGGTGAGGTGATCGCCTGGCCCGCGTTTTTGCCGAGGTTGAGCGGACGTCGGTAGGCTGAACGAAGCGGTTTACCCTTTCCTCGACCCCGGCGAAGGCCGGGGCCCAGTTGCGGTGAACCATCGAAGGCGGGGGGTCATTGCCTCCCCCTCACCGGTTTGCGCACCACGCGCTTGGTGGAGCCTGGGCCCCGGCCTTCGCCGGGGTCGATGTTTTTTTGGGGCTCGAGCTTTTTCACACCCGCGTTTCGCCTGAACGAAAAGCCGGGCCCTACCCCCGCCTCACCGACTCCCGCGCGACCAGCTCGAAATCGAGCACCCGGTCCTCCACCATCCGCGAGCGGAGCGAGGCCAGCACCTGCTCGACCGCGCGGAACGCCATATCGCCCACCGGCTGGCGGATGACGGTCAGCGGCGGCCAGAGCCGCGCCGCGATAGCGGTATCGTCGAACCCCGTCACCGCCAGGTCATCGGGCAGCCGCAGGCCCATGCGATGTGCCTCACCGATCAGCCCGGCCGCCATGTCGTCGCTGCTGCACAGGATCGCGCTCGGCCGCTCCGCCAGTGTCAGCAACGCCCGCCCGGCCTGCGCCCCCGATACCGGATCGAAACCGCACCGCACGACCAGCTCCGGATCATAGGCGATCCCGCTTGCGGACAGCCCGTCGCAAAACCCCGCCAATCGCTCGGCCGCGACCGAAAAGCTCTCCGGCCCGGCAAGGAAACCGATCCGCCGATGTCCCTGCCCCGCGACATGCGCGGTCACCGCCGCCATCGCCGCGCGATTGTCGATCCGCACGGTCGAGATATCGGCCATGGGCAGCCCCGTAGCGATCGCCGCCGCCGCCACGCCCAGCTCGGCGAACAGCCCCGATCCGCTGAGCAATTCGGCAAAGGGCGGCACGAGCAGTACACCCGACGCACCGCCCTGCACCAGCGCGCGCACCGCCGCCTCCGCCGTCGCGCGGGTCAGCACCTCTTCGGCCTGGGCGATGAACTGCAACCCGCGCGCATTGGTCGCCCGCAGCGCGCCGAGCAGGATCGAGTCGATGAACGGCGTCCCCCGGTCGCTATAGAGTAGGCCCAGCGTCGTCACTTTCGCCTTGGCCAGCCGACGCGCGGCGATGTTGGGGCGGTATCCCAGTTCGTCGATCGCGGCGAGCACGGCAGCGCGCGTCGCCGGTCCGACCTTGCCAGCGCCGTTGATGACGTTGGAAACGGTCATCGCCGACACGCCCGCGCGCTCGCCGACCGCGCGGATGGTGACGCCTTCGGGGCGTTTGCCGACGTTAGTAGCCATTCCCTATTCCTCCCCTTGCAGGGGAGGGGGACCATCCGAAGGATGACGGAGGGGTGCCCCCTCTCGATAGCGGGACACCCCTCCGTCAGGCCGTCGGCCTGCCACCTCCCCTTGCGGGGGAGGAATAAAGGTTACGCTTATTCTCAAACCGCCCCCGCCTTCAGCCCCTTGACCGCATGGTCCGCCGCCCGCGCGGTCAGCGCCATAAAGGTCAGCGAGGGGTTCACGCACGACACCGACGCCATCTGCGCGCCGTCGGTGACATAGAGGTTCGACGCGTCATGCGCCTGACTCCATTTGTTGAGCACCGACTGGCGCGGGTCCGCGCCCATGCGCGCACCACCCATTTCGTGGATCGCGTCGCCGGGCACATGCTCGGACTCGCCGCTGGTCACGTTCTTCAGCCCCGCCGCGCGCAGCATCGCCTCACCCTCGCGCCGGGCGTCGGCCATCATCTTCAGCTCATTGTCGCGGAAGGTCACGTCGAACTTCATCAGCGGCACACCGAAGCGATCGACCTTGCTGGCATGCAGCGACACGCGATTATCCTCATAGGGCAGGCATTCGCCGAACGCACCCATGCTGAACTGCCAGGGGCCATAGCGGCGCATGCCATGCTTCATCTCCGCCCCGAAGCCGACCGGCCTGGCGGCGTTGCGATAGGCCGAGCCCTGATAGCCATAGCCGCGCCGGAAGCCGAGCCCTTCGTCGCCCTTCAGGTTGCGGAAGCGCGGTACGTACACGCCGCCCGGACGACGGCCATATTCGATCAGGTCGTCCATGCCGGGAATTTCGCCCGACACGCCGACGCGGAAGATATGGTCCATGACATAGCGGCCCAGCGTCCCGCTGCTGTCGAAATGGCTTCGCTCCGAACCCGGCGCACGCGAGTTCATCAGGATCTGCACCGATCCCATGGCCGAAGCGCAGACAAAGACCAGGTTGGCGCTGACCGTCTGCGCCTGCCCCGTCTTGGCATCGACATAGCGGACGCCGGTGACCTTCTTCTTCGCCGGATCGTAATCGATCCCCGTCACCACCGCATCCGACTGGAGCGTCAGCCGACCGGTCGCGCGCGCGGCGGGTAGGGTCACGGCCTGGGTCGAGAAATAGGCGCCGAACGAGCAGCCATTGCCGCACTGGTTGCGGAACTGGCATTTGGTGCGGTTCTGGTCGGGCTTGTCCTCGGTCATGTTGGACAGGCGGCTGTGGATCAGCTTGCGCCCCGGAAACTGTCCCTCCAGCCGTTCCTTCAGCCACGTTTCCGCGACGTTCATCGGCATCGGCGGCTGAAACTCGCTATCGGGCAGATAGGGCAGGTTCTCGCGCGAGCCCGAGACGCCGATGTACTTCTCGACATAGGAATACCAGGGCGCGACATCGTCGTACCGGATCGGCCAGTCGGCGGCGACGCCCTCGCGCTTGTTCGCCTCGAAATCGCCCTCGCTCCAGCGGAAAGACCAGCGCCCCCAGATCAGCGACTTGCCGCCGACCGCAGCGGGCCTGATCCAATAGAATTTGCTGCCCTCGTCATAGGCATAGGGATTCAACCGGTCGTCATTGTAGAATTTCTGGTTGCTGGGCGCGACATAGCCGTGCTTGGCGATAAAATAATCGCTCTCCAGCAACGACTTGGGCATGATGTTGCGCGCCGGCACCTCGAAGGCGGGCTTGCCGTCATAGGGATAGCCCTCGCCATGTTCGACCATGATGCCCCGGTCGAGCATCAGGACGCGCAGGCCCTTTTCGGTCAGTTCCTTGGCGGCGAACCCGCCGCTGATGCCCGACCCGATCACGATCGCGTCGAAACGGTTCGTCGCCGCCATGGCTGTCCTCCCTATGATCTCGTTATGATTTTAGAACCGCAAGCCGCGCAGCGTGCGGTAGCTGGTGGTGATGTCGGGCAGATAGGGCGCAGGCGCCTGGTCGTTCTCGACATAGAAGTGCTTCACGCCCGCGAGGCGGTTGAGCTTGAAGATCGATGCGAAGTCGATCTGCCCCGCGCCGACCGCCGTCATGCTGCCATCGGCGCGCGCATCCTTGACGTGATAGGCATAGATACGCCCCGCCAGCCGCCGGATCAGCGCCGCGGCATCCTCGCCCGCATGGATCGCCCAATAGAGGTCGATCTCGACCTTCACGAGCGCGGGGTTCGTGTCCTTGAGCAGCCGGTCATAGAGGCTGACGCCGCCGGGCTTGGTGGTGAACTCGAAATCATGGTTATGATAGGCAAAGCCCAGCCCTGCCTTCTTCAGCTGTTCGGCGAAGCGGTTGATATTGGGCAGCGCCGCGTTCCAGGCTGCCTCGGTGCGATGCTCGTCGGTCATGTACGGCAGGACGACGGTATCGGCACCCAGCGTCTTGGCCATGGTCACGCACGCATCGAACTTGCCGAGCAGCGAGTCGTAAGGGACATGGATCGACGGTGCCTTCAGCCCCAGCCGATCCTGCGTCCGGCGGAGCATCGCATGGTCCATCGCGTCATAGCCGCCCCCGCCATATTCGACCTCGCGGTAACCGATCTTGGCCACCGCCTCCAAAGTCTTGACCGGATCGGCGGCGAACAGCTCGCGAATCGTATAAAGCTGGAGCCCGATCGCCCCGAGCTGCGCAGCCTGCGCCATGCCCGGCAACAGCGCGGCGGCGCCCAGGCCGAACCCTGCGCCCATCAACGAACGACGATCGATCATGCCGAATACACCTTGTTGACGTTGGAGTAGGGATAGGCGCCGTTATATTCGCCCGGCACGGGCAGATACTCACGCTCCTGCGTGATGCCGATTTCCGACGTGTAATAACCGGTGATGACCAGCTGTCGGAACGGCTCGAAAAAGGCGCGGCCCTCGGGCAGCACGCCCTCCATCGCCTCGGTCAGCAGCATGTCCTGCTGCGCCGGGGTCGCCTTGGCGGCGGACAGCTTGTTGACGCTTTGGCTGCGCGCCTCGATCGCGTTCAGCCCAGCGATGATCGGAGTCTTGTCATCGGGACTGGCCCAATCGGCGAGCATCTTCTCGATGAACTCGGGCACCTTGGCCGCGATCGCGCCGGGGGTGTCGGTGGTCGGGATCACCCGCTCGGACAGGGCGACCATCGTCGCGCGCTGGGTCGGCGTGAAGATCGCGACGCTGGGCGGGCCGTCCGAGATGACGGGAATAGTGCCGCGCGCCTGCTCCACCGCGCCCGCCGCACGGGCGATGGGCGCGAACAGGGCGGAGCCGAACATGGCCGTGATGCCCGCCAAAGCATGTCTGCGGTCGATATGGGGGGTCATCGGGCATCCTCCGGCAGGTCCTGCGCGATCGCCTCGGGCGGCAGCGGACGGACCCAGATGTTGCGGAATGAAACGGGCGAGTCGTGATCCTGAAGCTGGATCGGCGCGGCGTCGCCATGCGCCTGGTATTTTTCGACCTGCCGCCAGACGGTCGTGCCCAGCATCGCCTGATGACTCTGAACGACGACTCCGTTCAGCAGCGCGGTGACATAGGCCGGGCGCAGCAGTTTGCCGTCCGCGTCAAAGCGCGGCCGCTCGAAGATGATGTCGTAGCTCTGCCATTCGCCGGGCTTTCGCGACGCATTCACCAGCGGCGGCTTCCAGGCATAGACCGCGCCGACCTGCCCATCGGCATAGGTCGGGTTGTTATAGCCGTCGAGGATCTGCACCTCGTAGCGCTGCATGAACCAGATGCCGCTATTGCCCCGGTCCTGCGACGATTTCTGCGGCGGATTGGGTGAGCGGAATTCGAGGTGAAGCTGCACGTCGCCGAAGCTCTGCTTGCTGACCAGCACGCTCTCGGCCTTGCCGTCGCGCGGCGGCACGGTCATCGCGCCGTCCTTCAGCAGCCAGGACTTACCGCTGGGCGTCCAGGCGTCCATCGAGCGGCCGTCGAACAGCACTACCGCATCGGACGGCGCGCCACCGGGTTGCGCGGCCGGCGTCACGACCTTGGGCGCAGGCCGGTCTGGATCATGGACATGCCATTTTCCGCCCGGCAGCATCGGGGTGTCGCGAAACCCCAAACCCGGCTTGTCCTGCGCCATGGCGCTTCCGGCCATCATCAGTGCGATCAACGGTAGCATCCGCATCGCTCCTCTCCTCATGCTGTCGGATCGATCGCGCGATAGGCCGCGATCAGTGTGTCTTCGCCCGCCCGGCCCTTCACCGAATTGCCGTGCTCCATGCCGATCACGCCCCGGTAGCCGCGCTCCTTCAGATAGCGGCAGACATTGGCATAGTTGATCTCGCCGCTGCCCGGTTCGTTGCGGCCCGGATTGTCGCCGAACTGGATATAGCCGATCTCGTCCCAGCAGAGCTTCAACGTCGGGATCAGGTTCCCGGCCTGAATCTGCTCGTGATACAGGTCTGCCAGCACCTTTACGCCGGGACTGTTCACCCCGCGCGCGACGGCATAGCCCTCCGCGATCGACTGCATGAACACACCCGGATGGTTGGTCCGCGTGTTGAGTGGCTCCATCACCAGGGTCAGGCCGTGTGGTGCGACGATATCGGCGGCGCGGCGCATCGTGTCGATGATCCGCCCCTGCTGGATCGCCGGATGGAGCTTCTTGTCCATGAAGCCGGTGACGACCGTCGCGCATCTGGCGTTCGCGCGCTTGGCGACCTCGACCGCGTTGCGCACATCGGCGAGGAAGGCTTGGCGCTCGCCCTCGTCCTCGCCGCCCAGCAAGGGCCGGGACTCCGCCCATTTGGGCATCGACGCGACGAAAACGCCCATCGTCATGTTCCGCTGGCGCAGCGCCTTGGCGATGGCCTCCTGCTCGGCAACCGGGCGGAGGGCATATTCATTGTCTTCCCAAGCCCAGAAGCCCTGGTCGGCGGCAAAGGCGATCTGCTCGACCGAACCCGCGCCCCGGCTGGTAAAGCTGCCCAAATGCGGCGCGAAGCCCAGGGTAAAGCGCGCGGCGTTGGATGGCTTGCCAGCCTTCTGCCCACCCAGTGTGGCAGCGGGAACGGCGGCGGCCAGCCCGCCCATCACGGTGCGGCGCGAGAGGGTCACGCGACCCGCTCGCCGATGATCACCCGGCGCGGATTGCGACGCTCGGCCAGCCAGATGCCGCCGAACACGAACAACAGGATCACCGGCACGATGGCGAGCCGCGCAAAGGACTGCGACGCCGCCGCATCCTCGACCTGGCGCAAGGCTTCGCCGGTCAGCCGCTTGAACGCCTCCGGCCCACCGGCCAGCTCGACCTTGGCGGCGTCGAACATCGCGCCCAGCTGCGGCAGCACGAAGAAGCTCGACAGCGCGCCCGCCGATCCGACCAGACCCAACGCCCAGGCGCCACCACGCGGATAGCGCTCGGCCACCGAGGCCAGCATGGTCGGCCACATCGCACAGACGCCCAAGCCCCAGACGGTCGAGGCCAGGATCGCCGCCACCGGCGACTGCGCCCGCGACAGCAGGAACAGGCCGATACCCGCCATCAGGCTCGACACCCAGAGCAGCCCCGGATTGGACAGCCGCCCCGCGATCCGCCCAGCAAAGTGGCGGAAGACGAACATCAGCGCGCTGACATAGACGAGGAGCAGGATACCGCGCATCCCCACCCGGCTGCTGAGCGCCACGTCGAGCCACTGGCCGGGCGCGAGTTCGGATGCGGCGGTCAGGAACATCGCGCCGAACCAGACGAAGAAGCTTGGGCGCTTGAACACTTCCGCGATCATGCCGCCGAAGCCGACATCGCGCACTTCGCGCGGGACCGGCGGGAATTGCGTGGTCGCCGCCATCACCAGCACGCCGAGCGCGGGGACCAGGACCAGCGCCATGATCGCCTGCCACGACAAAATTTCCGCCAGCAGCACCCCCGCCAGCCCACCGACGATCAGCCCGCCGGGATACCAGGCGTGGAGCACGTTCAGCCGGTGCGTTGTCTCTTCCGGGTAAAGCCGCGCGGTCAGCGGGTTGATCGACGCCTCGGCCAGTCCCCAACCGATGCCGCTCAAAAGCATCCCGCCCCAGACGATATGATAGACGCCCATGCCGCTGGCAATATGACCCGCCCCGATGATCGCGGTGGTGCCGACCAGGAAGCACAGGCCGCACCCGATCAGCATTTGCCGTGCGCCGATCCGGTCGAGCAGCGCGCTCGCCACGAACAGCGTTGCCGCAAAGCCCAGAAAGGCCGAGCCCAGCGCCGATCCGATCAGTTCGCCCGCCTGAACCGGCGCGATGGGATCGATCCACTGCGCCTTCAGGCTGCTCGCCACCGCCGCCCGCAACGCCGCGCTCGCCGCCGCCGTGAACAGCGCCAGCACGCTCAGCCAGAACAGACGCGACCGATTGTCCGGTATCGCTTCCATGCCCCTCTCCCGCTTATTTTTTGTCAGACTTTACCTTCCGGGGCGGATGGTCAAGTCCTGCAATCGTTAAAGTCCCAGCCAGCGCCGATTGGCCGCAGGATCGCCACCACCGGCGAAATCGTCGAAGGCGTGGGTCGCCCGGCGGATCATGTGCGCCGAGATAAAGGGTGCGCCCTCGCGCGCGCCGTCCTCCGGGTGCTTCAGGCAGCATTCCCATTCCAGCACTGCCCAACCGGCATAGCCATATTGGGTGAGCTTCGAGAAAATGCCGCCGAAATCGACCTGCCCGTCACCGAGCGAACGGAAGCGCCCCGGTCGATCCACCCAGTCGCTATAGCTGCCATAGACACCCGCGCGGCCGGTCGGATTGAACTCGGCATCCTTGACGTGGAACATGCGGATGCGATCGTGGTAAAAATCGATGAACTGCAGATAGTCCATCGCCTGCAGCACGAAATGGCTGGGGTCGTAGAGGATGTTGGCGCGCTTATGGCCGCCGACCGAATCCAGGAACCGCTCGAACGTCGTGCCGTCGTGCAGGTCTTCGCCGGGGTGCAACTCGTAGCAGAGGTCGACGCCTTCTTCCTCGAACGCGTCCAGAATCGGTCGCCAGCGTTTGCCCAGTTCGGCAAAGCCTTCCGCCACCAGCCCGCCGGGCCGCTGCGGCCAGGGATAGACGAAGGGCCAGAGCAACGCGCCCGAGAAGGTCGCATGGGCGGTCAGGCCCAACCGCCGACTGGCCTTCGCCGCATAGAGAAGCTGCTGGACCGCCCATTCCTGCCGCTCGGCGGGCTTGCCGCGCACCGCCTCCGGCGCGAAACCGTCAAAGGCGGCGTCATAGGCCGGATGAACCGCGACCAGCTGGCCCTGCAAATGGGTCGATAATTCGGTGATCGCGACACCCGCCTCGGCACAGCGCCCGGCGAGGTCGTCACAATAGTCCTGACTTTCCGCCGCCGCCTTCAAGTCGATGCAGCGCGCATCCCAGGTCGGGATCTGCACGCCCTCGTAACCCGCCTCCGCCATCCAGCGCGCCGCCGAGTCCAGCGTGTCGAACGGTGCGGCGTCACCCATGAACTGCGCCAGGAAGATGCCCGGGCCGCGCATCGCCGACGACGGAACACCGGCGGCGGTCACTTGGCGGTCTCGGCCTTGAGATAGGCGATCAGCGCGGCGCGCTTGGCAGGATCGGCTACACCGATCGGCATCCGCGTACCCGGCACCTTCTTCATCGGCGCGGCGATGAATTCATTGAGGGTCTTTTCGTCCCATTTCAGGCCCGACGCCTTCATCGCGGGCGAATAGTTGAAGCCCGCGACCGAGCCCGCCGGCCGCCCGAATACGCCGTTCAGATTGGGGCCGACACCGTTGCGCCCGCCCTTGTTGAGTGTGTGACAGGCCCGGCACGCGGCAAAGGCCTGCGCACCCGCCGCAGGGGCGGTCTGCGCGGTGGACGGTGCCTGTACGGCCACGATCCCGGCGACCAGGGCCGGTACGGCAGCAGCCAGCCCGATGAGCTGCCTCATCCTCTCTCTCCCGAAATTTTCTTGCCCAGACTCGCTGGTTCTTGCCGGAGTTTACCGTTAAACCGATGCCATGCAAGCACCGAATATCGCGTTATAAGCGATTGGGATGACAGGAGAGAGGATGATGGCGGGACGAAAGTTGCGGCTGGCCATGGCGGGCGGCGGCGAAGGCGCGTTCATCGGCGGCGTGCACCGGATGGCGGCGGCGCTGGACGGCGACTGGGCGTTGGTCGCGGGCACTTTCAGCAGCGACGCCGAGCGCAATCGGCGGAGCGGCGAGGCGCTGGGCCTCGATCCCGCTCGTGTCCACGCCACCATCGACGCCCTGCTCGCCGACGAGCGCATGCGGCCCGAGGGGGAACGCATCGACGCGGTGGCGATCGTCACCCCCAATCACCTCCACGCGCCCATGGCCATCGCCGCGCTGAACGCTGGCTTTCCGGTCTTTAGCGAAAAACCGATGGCGATGAACCTGGCCGAGGCGCGCGCCATCG
>NZ_LDTE01000005.1 GCF_001476905.1 Sphingomonas sanguinis
GGAGGGGTTTGGGGAGGGCATGAAGTCTCACCGAGACCGTCGCCTGTGGCATGCCCTCCCCCCAACCCCCTCCCGCCTGCGGGAGGGGGAGTTTGCGTCAGTACGCCCGGCCGATGAGCACCCGCTCCACCGCCTCGCGGCCGGTGAAAATGCAGGGGCCGTCATCGCAACCCGTCTGGCCCATCGGCGCGTTACGGATGGTCAACTTCAGCGCCTTCAGCTTTTCGACCACCTGCTCCAGTTCTTCGCCCGTGGGCTTGGCCCAACGGACATCGACCCAGCCGGGGTTCTTCACGCCGTCGGCAAAATGCGCCTCGACGCTCGCCCAGTCGTTCACCGGCACGATCTGCGCTTTGAGCCGCTCGGCCGACTGGCGGTGGAGTTCGGCCTGGATGTCGGCCAGCAGCGCCTCGACACCCGACACGAAATTGCCACGTGGGCACACGACCGAATCGAGTTTGCCGTCCTCACGGTACAGCCGGTCGCGGCGGATGACCGATACGTTGCCGCCCGCCATGTCGCGGCCGCCGACTTCGATGATGACCGGCGCGCCCTTCTTGACCCAGCCCCAGCGCTTGTTGGCGGCCTTTTGCGCACGAGCATCGACCATCGCGCGGATCGGCTCGCCCAGCGCGGACTGACCGACCAATTCCTTTTGCAGGTCGCGGCAATAGGCCAGCAGCGCCTCGTCCTCGGGCTGGTCGCGCAGCATCGGCACGATCACCACCTGCCACGGCGCGACCTTGGGCGGCACGCGCATGCCGTCATCGTCGCCATGGACCATGATCATGCCGCCGATCATCCGGGTCGACACGCCCCAGCTGGTCGTCTGTGCGAAGTCGAGGCCACCCTCGGCATTCTGGAAGCGAATATTCTGGGCTCGCGCGAAATTGTCGCCCAGGAAGTGGCTGGTCCCGGCCTGAAGCGCCTTGCCATCCTGCATCATTGCCTCGATCGAATAGGTTTCGACCGCACCGGGAAAACGCTCATTCTCCGGCTTCTCGCCCGCGATGACATGCATGGCGAGGCAATCCTCGGCGAAGCTGCGATAGACTTCGAGCATCTGGATGGTCTCGGCGCGCGCCTCGTCGACCGTGGCATGGGCGGTATGCCCTTCCTGCCACAGGAATTCGGCGGTACGCAGGAACATGCGGGTGCGCATTTCCCAGCGGACGACATTGGCCCACTGGTTGATGAGGACCGGCAGGTCGCGCCACGACTGGACCCAGCGGGCGAAGGCGGTGCCGATCACCGTCTCCGAGGTCGGGCGCACGACCAGCGGCTCTTCCAGCTTCGCCTCGGGATCGGGGACCAGCCCGCCCTTGCCGTCGGCGATCAGCCGGTGATGCGTGACGACCGCCATTTCCTTGGCGAAGCCGTCGACATGCTCGGCTTCCTTCTCGAAATAGCTCAGCGGGATGAAGAGCGGGAAATAACAATTCTCATGCCCCGTCGCCTTGATGCGATCGTCGAGCAGGCGCTGGATGCGCTCCCAGATGCCATAACCCCAGGGGCGGATGACCATGCAGCCGCGGACGCCCGATTCCTCGGCCAGATCGCCCTCGGCGATGACGGACTGATACCAGGCGGAGAAATCCGCGTCGCGGGTGACGGACAGAGCGTGCTTCATGCCTGCCCGATAGCGGCAAAGACCCGGTCTCGCCAAGGGGCCGCGCGTTCGGGGTTTCGCTGCACCGCCGCAATCGTTAGGAACGCCCGCATGACCGGCGACCGCGTGCTCAAAGGCATCGGCCTGCGCCTGATCGCCATCTTCTTCCTGTCGACCATGTCGGCGCTCATCAAGCTGGCGGAGTCGCGCGGGGCGACGCTGTTTGAAACCATGTTCTGGCGACAGGCCTGCGCGCTGCCGGTCGTGCTGGGCTTTGTGTTGGCGGGGCCGGGGCTGGGTTCGCTGCGCACCACGCGGTTCAAGGGGCATCTGGCACGCTCGATGGTCGGGCTGGTCGGCATGGTCTTCACCTTCGGCGCGGTCCTGCTGCTGCCACTGGCCGAGGCGACGACGTTCCAGTTCACCGTGCCGATCTTCGCCACGCTGCTCGGCGCGCTGGTGCTGCGCGAGCGGACGGGCGTCCAGCGGTGGAGCGCGGTGCTGATCGGCTTTGCGGGCGTTCTGATCGTGGTCAGGCCGGGGGCCAATGACATGTCGCTTGCCGGCGCGGCGGTGGGCCTGCTGGCCGCGCTGTTCGTGGCCGTCGTCGCGATCCTGCTGCGCCAGTTGCGCGAAGAGCCGGCGGGGACGACGGTCTTTTATTTCACGACGCTGACCCTGCCCTTCATCGCCATCCCCTATAGCTTCCATATCCAGCCCCACGACGCGCTGACCTGGGCCATCCTGATATCGATCGGGCTGGTCGGCGGCTTCGGCCAGATCGCGCTGACCGGAGCCTCGCGGCTGGCACCGGTCGCGGCGGTGGTGCCGATGGATTATTCCGGGCTGATCTGGGCGACGCTCTATGGCTGGCTGATCTTTGGCGTATTGCCTGCGACCAGCACCTGGCTGGGTGCGCCGATCATCATCGCCAGCGGACTGTTCATCGTGTGGCGCGAGCAGAAGCTGGGCAAGCAACAGACGTTGACCGCCGCGCCGGAGGACTGATCCGCCCCGGCCCAGGGAACATAGTGCTTACCGTACCTCCCACCTCGTCGGCGCATTTTCCTGCCAGCCCGCCCGGTGGAGCAGCGGCGTGTCGTCATCCCATTCGGCATGGCCCAGACACAGATAGGCCGTGAACGCCCAGTCCTTCGGCACCGCGAACAGCCGCTCCATCGCACCGGGGTCTAGGATCGAGACCATGCCCATTCCCAGATTGGCCGCCCGCGCCGCCAGCCACAGGGTATGGATCGCCATCGCGGTCGACTGGCGCAGCGTCTCCGGCATGGTGCGGCGGCCCAGGCCGTGCCCCTCCGCCGGATCGATATGGGTGAAGACGGCCAGTTGCACCGGCGCGACGTCCAGCCCGGCGAGCTTCAAGGCGCGGTAGGCCGCCGCTTGCTCATCGGCATAATCCGCCGCCGCCTCTTCGTCACAGCGCCGGAAATCCGCGCGAACGGCGGCACGCAGGGCAGCGTCCTCGACCCGGATCACGCGCCACGGCCGGGCATTGCCGACCGAGGGGGCCAGCGCCATCGTCTCGGCCAGACGCGCCAGCACCGCCTCGTCGACCGGGCCGTCGAGGAAATGCCGGACATCACGCCGCCAGCGCAGGATCGCGTCCAGCGTATCGGCCTGATCCCTGTCAAAGCGCATCTTCGTCCCCTTCCCGGCGCGGACCGTCCCGTCGGGCTTGTGCGTTGAACGGACCGACTTCAATCGATTTCACGGCCATTCAAGGAGATTTCGATATCGTGAGTGAACGGAAACTGATGCTGCTCGGCTGGATCGCGACGGCCACGGCGGTGGCCATGTACCTGTCCTATATCGACCAGATTCAGCTCAACCTGGCGGGACAAAAGGGTTCGGTGCTTCAACCGCTGGCGACGATGGTGAACTGTTCGCTCTGGGTGGCCTATGGGTTTTTGCGACAGAAGCGGGACTGGCCGATCGTGTTCGCCAATGCGCCGGGTGTGATCCTGGGCGGGATTTGCCTGTTCACCGCGCTTTGATCGATGGCCACCCTCACCCTTCCGGCGCTTCGCGCCTCCCTCCCTCTCCCATTGGGAGAGGGAAACAGGGTGAGGGTGTGATTAGTCGATCAGGCTGCCTTGTCCTTCCACACCAGCACCGGCTTGCGCGCGGCCAGCGTCTCGTCGAGGCGCGCGCGCGGTGCGAAGTGCGGTGCGGTCTTGAGCGACGGGTCGCCCGCCTTCGCCCGCTCCGCCACCGACGCCAGCGCACCGATGAACTGGTCGAGCGCGGCCTTCGACTCGGTTTCGGTCGGCTCGACCAGCATCGCACCGTGGACGACAAGCGGGAAATACATGGTCATCGGGTGGAAACCCTCGTCGATCAGCGCCTTGGCGACGTCGATCGTCGAGAAGCCCTCGGCCAGCCCTTCGTCCGAGAAGATGGCTTCGTGCATACACGGGCCGCTCTTGGCGAAGGGCGCGTCGAGCGTGTTCTCGAGGCTGCGCAGGACATAGTTTGCGTTGAGCACGGCATCCTCGGCGACCTGGCGCAGGCCGTCCGCGCCGTGGCTGAGGATGTAGGTCAGCGCGCGGGTGAACATGCCCATCTGGCCGTGGAAGGCCACCATGCGGCCGAAGCTGTCGGCGTGATGGTCGTCGGCATTTTCTTCCTCGACCAGCCGGAAGCCCTCGCCCGTCTTTTCGACGAAGGGCAAAGGCGCGAACGGCGTCAGCGCCTCCGAGAACACCACCGGCCCCGAACCCGGCCCGCCGCCGCCATGCGGGGTCGAGAAGGTCTTGTGCAGGTTGATGTGCATCGCATCGACGCCCAGATCACCCGGACGCACGCGCCCGACGATGGCGTTGAAGTTCGCGCCGTCGCAATAGACATAGCCACCCGCGCCGTGGACCGCGTCGGAAATGTCCTTCAGGTCCCGCTCGAACAGGCCGCAGGTGTTCGGGTTCGTAATCATGACGCCCGCCACGTCCGGCCCCAGCCGCGCCTTCAGCGCCGCCGTGTCGACACGGCCGTCCGCGGTCGCAGGGAT
Organism: Sphingomonas sanguinis; assembly: GCF_001476905.1. Classification (GTDB taxonomy): domain Bacteria; phylum Pseudomonadota; class Alphaproteobacteria; order Sphingomonadales; family Sphingomonadaceae; genus Sphingomonas; species Sphingomonas sanguinis_B. The sequence continues at coordinate 4,635 of NZ_LDTE01000005.1, forward strand.
ATCCTCGACCGAGAAGCCCGCAAAGGCCGCCGTCGCCGGGTTGGTCCCGTGCGCAGATTCCGGCACCAGGATGACCTTGCGATGGCCCTCGCCGCGCTTTTCCAGCGCCGCCTTGATCGCCAGGATACCGCACAGCTCGCCATGCGCGCCCGCCTTGGGGCTCATCGCGACCGAGGTCATGCCGGTCAGCGTGACCAGCCAGTGCGCCAGCTGGTGAATGACCTCCAGCGCGCCCTGCACCGTGTCGACGGGGGCGAGCGGGTGAACGTCGCTGAACCCCGGCAGGCGGGCCATCTTCTCGTTCAGGCGCGGATTGTGCTTCATCGTGCACGAGCCGAGCGGGAACAGGCCCAGGTCGATCGCGTAATTCTGACGCGACAGACGGGTATAGTGACGCACCGTCTCCGGCTCCGACAAGCCGGGCAGGCCGATCGGGTCCTTGCGACTCAGGTCGCCCAGGCGCGAACCCGCGACATCGCCCTCGGCGAAATCGACGCCGGTGGTGTGCGCGTCGCCGATCTCGAAGATCAGCTTTTCTTCGAGCATCAGCGCGCGGTTGCCGGTGAAGGTCGCTGCAACCTCGCCGTCCTTGGCTTCGGGGCTCGTGGGCTTCCAGCCGCTCTGGTTGATCGTCATGCCAGCACCTCCTCGAGAGCCTTGGCAAGCGTCTCGATATCCTCCGCCGTCACCGTTTCGGTGACCGCCACCACCAGTCCGTTCGCGAGCGCGTCCTCGCCCGGATAGAGCCGCCCGAGCGACACGCCCGCCAGCACGCCGCGTTCGGCGAGCGTCCGCACGATCGGACGCGCCTCGCGACCCAGGTCGAGGGTGAACTCGTTGAAGAACACGTCGTTGACCAGCTTCACGCCCGGCACCTTCGCCAGACGGTCCGCCGCGCGGCAGGCGTTCGCATGGTTGATCCCCGCCATGCGGCGCAGCCCCGCCTCGCCCAGCAGCGTCATGTGGATCGAGAAGGCGAGCGCACACAGCCCCGAGTTAGTGCAGATGTTCGACGTCGCCTTTTCGCGGCGGATATGCTGCTCGCGGGTCGAAAGCGTCAGCACGAAGCCGCGCTTGCCGTCCGCGTCCACCGTCTCGCCACAGAAGCGCCCCGGCATCTGGCGGATATACTTATCCTTGCAGCCCATCAGGCCGACATAGGGACCACCGAACTGGAGCCCGACGCCCAGCGACTGGCCTTCGCCGACGACGATGTCGGCGTCCATCTCGCCCGGCGAGCGGATCGCGCCGAGCGCGACCGGCTCGGTCACGACGGCAATCAGCAGCGCCTTCTTGGCGTGGCACGCCTCGGCCAGCGGGGTCAGGTCGGCGATGCGACCGAGGATATCCGGGTACTGCACGACGACGCACGAGGTGTCGCCGTCGATCGCCGAGATCATCTGGTCGATATCGGTCTCGGCGGTCAGGACGGGCGTGCCGGTCTCCAGCGTGTCCCCGGTATATTTCGCCATGGTCTTGGCGACCGAGACATAATGCGGGTGCAGACCCGACGACAGGATCGCCTTGGACTTCTTGGTGATACGCCGCGCCATGCCGATCGCTTCCCAGCAGGCGGTCGAGCCGTCATACATGGAGGCGTTCGCGACATCGGTGCCGAGCAGACGCGCGACCTGCGTCTGGAACTCGAACAGCATCTGCAGCGTGCCCTGCGCGATTTCCGGCTGATAGGGCGTGTAGGCGGTCAGGAACTCGCCGCGCTGGATCAGGTGATCGACGCTGGCGGGCACATGATGGCGATAGGCGCCGCAGCCCAGGAAGAAGGGCACGTCGCCCGCCACGACATTCTTGCGGGCGAGCGCGGTCATGTGCCGCTCGACCGCCAGTTCGGAGGCGTGGTCGGGAAGCCCTTCGATGGGGCCGGACAGGCGGGCGGATTCGGGCACGTCGACGAACAGGTCGTCGACCGATCCGGCACCGATGACCGAGAGCATCTCGGCCCGATCGGAAGAGGTAAGGGGCAGGTAGCGCATGCGTTCCATTTCTCCGCCCTCCTCTTCGCCCCCGCCGCCGAGCGGGAAGCTTCTTCTTCTCCCCTCCCGCAGGCGGGAGGGGCCGGGGGAGGGCACCCGGTTTCGGCAGGCGATATCGCTTGGGGGAGAACGAGTCCCCTCCCCCAACCCCTCCC
>NZ_LDTE01000050.1 GCF_001476905.1 Sphingomonas sanguinis
GGCCAACCAGGCGGTCAACAGCTTTTTTCACATCATTGTCGTTTTTCTTGCGCTGCGGCGTAACACGCCTTCCCTAACCTCTCTCGCTCGCCTCCGCCGCCGAGGCTCTTTCACCATAGTGCCGGGCCAGCATGGCGCAGGCGATCAGCTGGATCTGGTGGAAGAGCATGACCGGCAACAGGATCACGCCGACCTGCGCCGCCGGGAAGAGGACGCCCGCCATCGGCACGCCCGAGGCCAGGCTCTTCTTCGATCCGCAGAATTGCAGCACGATCGCATCCTCTGGCGAAAGGCGCATGACGCGCGCGATCACATAGGTCGCCGCCAGCACTGCCCCCAGGAGCAACAAGCAGAGCAGCATGAGCCGCCCCAGATCGCCGGGCGACACGCGCGACCACAGCCCCTCGACCACCGCCGCTCCAAAGGCAGTGTAGACGACCAGCAGGATCGAGCCGCGATCCACCATCGTCACCAGGGACTTATTCCGTCCGACAAAATCGCCGATCCAGGGGCGCAGCACGTGACCCAGGACGAACGGCGCGAGCAGTTGCAGCAAAATGCCTTCGATCGAGGCGAGCGATACCCCTGCCCCTCCATCGACTTGCATGACGAGGGCGACCAGCGCCGGGGTCAGGACGATGCCCAGAAGATTGGAGAAGGACGCGCTGCATATCGCCGCCGCCACGTTGCCGCGCGCGATGGCGGTGAAGGCGATGGACGACTGCACCGTCGAAGGCAGCAAAGTCAGGAACAGGATGCCGCTCGCCCAGGCCGGGTCCATGCCGGGCAGGTGCACCATCCCCAGCCCGATCGCCGGAAACAGGACAAAGGTCGAAGCGAGGACCGCCAGATGAAGCGGCCAGTTGCGCAAGCCCTGCCAGATGGCGTCGCGCGACAGCTTGGCACCGTGGAGGAAGAAGAGAAGGACGATCCCCGCCTCGGCGAGATGCCCCATGAACGTCGCAAAGCCGCCCCGAGCGGGCAGGACGGTGGCGAGCAGAACCGTGCCCAGCAGGCTGAGCACAAAGGGTTCAAAAACGGAAAACAGGCGCTGGATCATGGAGCGCTCCCTGGACTGGTCGCGCGACGGCGAAAGACGGAAGGCCTTGCCTCGACGCGCTACAAAGCGCGCCTGATAGGCGCTGCACCCGCGAAATACCAAATCTTCCCAGGGGAAATCGGGGGGAGCGACGCCCGAATCGCTCAACCCCCAACCCGATCGCCATGCCGCTGCCGGTCTTACCGGCGGCTTCCACTCCCGATTTCTGATTCTTTTTGATTGTCGGCCGACGATGCGCGCTTTCCGTAGGGGAAATCGCGGCCAAAAAAAAGGCCGGTCAAAGGACCGGCCGAAAAGTTTTTAGGAGAGGATGCCTGAAAGGCCCGATCCTTGTGCACTGCAGCAGCAACCGATGCAATTGCAACGTCCGCAAACATAGTTGCATGAAATGCAATTGGTAACGCTATCGCAATACCGTGGGGAGAGGAATGGCCGTGCTGTTCTTGATTTCCTCCATCGCAAATGCCGCGCTGACATCGACCAGCCGCACTCGCTCGATCAACCGCTTATAGACCCGGTCATAGGCCTTGATGTCGGCGACCCGGACCTTGAGGAGATAATCGATCTCTCCCGCCATGCGGTAGAATTCGACGACTTCGGGCAGATCGCTGACCGCACGGGCGAATTCCTCCAGCCAGGCGGCCGAGTGCTCGGCGGTGCGGACGCTGACGAAGACGGTCATGCCTGCATCCAGCTTCTCGGGATCGAGCAGCGCGACGCGGCGCAGGATGACGCCCTCCTCTTCCAGGCGGCGTATCCGTCGCCAGCAGGCATTTTGCGACAGGTTCACCCGCTGTGCGATCTCGGCGACCGAGGGACTGGCGTCGGTTTGAAGCTCGGCGAGGATTGCGGTGTCGATTTTATCGATCGTAACGCCGTTCATTGGGATATCCTTCCGCGAAATCCGAAAAACGCTGGCAACTTTGGTATGATTTGGCAAGCGGCTCGGCATATCCTTTAGCGCAGAAGGATATTGCCATGCTGATGACCATCCCCCCCGTCCAAAGCCAGAGCGTCGCCGATGCCCTGGGGATCACCATGGCCGAGCGTGCAGTGGATCAGGACTTCATTGCCCGCGCGCTGGCCGTGCTCGACCGCGATCGCCGACGCGCGCCCGAAACGCCGCTGCTCGCGCTGACCCTGCCCGCCGCGCCGACCATCGACCTTTATATGAAGGACGAATCGGCGCATCCGACCGGTAGCCTGAAGCACCGCCTCGCCCGCTCGCTGTTCACCAGCGGCATCGTGGCGGGGGTAATCCGCGAGGGGCGCCCGCTGGTCGAGGCCTCCTCGGGATCGACCGCGGTGTCGGAGGCCTATTTCGCCCGGCTGCTCGGCCTGCCCTTTCACGCGGTCATGCCGCTCAGCACCGCGCCCGCCAAGATCCGCGCGATCCAGGCCCAGGGCGGCCAATGCCATCTGGTCCGCCCCGAGCGGCTGTATGACGAAGCCCGTGACCTGGCCGATGCGATGGGTGGCGTCTATCTGGACCAGTTCACCAATGCCGCTCCCGCGACCGACTGGCGCTGCGACAATATCGCCTCGGCGATCCTGACTCAGATGGCCGGCGAGCCCCATGCCGTGCCCGATTGGATCGTGGTCGGCGCGGGCACCGGCGGCACCGCCTCGACCATCGGGCGGCATTGCCGGTATCGCGGGCTGCCCACCCGGCTGTGCGTCGCCGATGTCGAGCATAGCGCCTTTTATGCGGGCTATCGCGATCGGGACCCGGCCGCACGCTGCGCCTATCCTTCACGGATCGAAGGCGTAGGTCGGCCCCGTGTCGAGCCGTCCTTCCTGCCGGGCACGATCGACCGGATGATGAAGCTGCCCGATGCCGTCTCGATCGCCGGGATGCGGATCGCCAGCGATCTGCTGGGCCGTCCGGTGGGGCCGTCGACGGGCACGAACTTCGTCGCCGCCGCCATGCTTGCGCTCGAAATGGCGGAGGCCGGGGGCACCGGGTCGGTGGCCACGCTGATCTGCGATCACGGCGCGCGCTATGCCGATTGTCACCATGATATACGCTGGCTGGCGCAACAGGGGCTTGCCGAAAGCGTCGACGCTGCCGAGATGAGGCTGCGACAGATGCTGCTCAAGGATGCCGAATGACGACCAACCCGCTGCTTGCCGATACCGACCTGCCTGATTTCGCCGCGATCCGGCCCGAACATCTCGTGCCCGCGGTCGACCAGATGATCGCCGACGCGCGCGCCGCCGCCGACCGGATCGGCGGATCGAACGCCAGCGACTTCGCCGATGTCGTGCTGGCCAGCGAGCGGGCGGGCTTTGCGATGTCGCGCGGCTGGTCGCCCGCCGGGCATCTCCATTCGGTGGCCGACACGCCCGAGCTGCGCGCCGCCTTTGCCGAGGCGCAGGCGAAGCTGGCGGAATATGGGTTGGAGGCAGGACAGGACCCGCGTCTGTTCGCGGCCTTCAACCGCGTGGACCTGGCCCCACTGAGCGAAGCCGAAGCGCGGGCGGTGGTGCTCGCCCGGCGCGACTTCACCCTGTCCGGCGTCGCGCTGGACGATGCGGCGAAGGCCCGGTTCCGCGAGATCGGCGTGGAGCTCAACCAGCTGACCACCGAATTCGGCAATGCCGTGCTCGATTCGAGTGAGGCGTGGAGCGAGCATGTCACCGACGAGGCGATGCTCTCCGGCCTGACCGAGAATGCCAAGGCGATCCTGGCCGCTTATGCCGCCGAGAAGGAGTTGGACGGCTGGCTCGTCACGCTGCGCGAACCCAGCGTTCAGGCGATCCTGACGCAGGCCGACAATCGTGACCTGCGCGCCCGCGTCGCCAAGGCCTATGCCACCCGCGCCTCCGACCAGGCGGCCGATCCCTCCCACGACAATAGTGCGCGGATCGACCGTATCCTGGCGCTGCGCCATGAAGCGGCGCAGCTGCTGGGCTTCCGCGACGCCGCCGCCCGCTCGGTCGAGACCAAGATGGCGCAATCGGCGGACGAAGCGCTGGCCTTCCTGGCCGACCTCGCCGCTCGCGCCCGCCCGCTGGCGGAGCAGGAACTGGCCGACGCGACCGCCTATGCAGCCCAGAAATTCGGCATCGCCAAGCTGGAGCCCTGGGACACGGGCTATGTTGCCGAGCATATGCGCCGCGAGCGCTTCGGCGTCGATCGGGAGGCGATCCGCGCTTATTTCCCCCTGCCCCGCGTGATGGAGGGCACGACCGCGCTGATCGAGCGACTTTACGGTGTTCGCCTGGTCGAGCGGCCGGGCGTGTCGGTGTGGAACGCCGATGTCCGCTACTATGACGTGCAGGACCAGAGTGGCGAGATCGTCGCGGGCGTCTATTGCGACTTCCATGCGCGGGCGGGCAAGCGTGGTGGTGCCTGGATGGATGTCTGCCGTCCGCGTTTCCGCGATGCCGACCGTTTCCACCGGCCGATCGCCTATCTGACCTGCAACTTCCCACCCGCGACCGGCGACACCCCTGCCCTTCTGGCGCATGGCGATGTCGTCACGCTGCTGCACGAGTTCGGCCATGTGCTGCACCATCTGCTGACCGAGGTCGACCTGCCCTCGATCGGCGGCATCTCGGGCGTCGAGTGGGATGCGGTGGAGCTGCCCAGCCAGTTCATGGAGAATTTCGCCTGGGACCGGGCGACGCTGACCCAGCTGTCGGCCCATGTCGAGACCGGCGAGGCGCTGCCTGACGATCTGTTCGCCAAGATGCTGGCTGCGCGGCGTTTCCAGGCCGGGCTGTTCCTGCTGCGCCAGATCGAGTTCGCGACCTTCGACCTGCGTCTGCACCGGGACTTCGATCCGGCGCAGACGGGCCGGGTGATGGACGTGCTGAATGCCGTGCGCGACGAGGTGGCGGTGATCCGTCCTCCCGAATGGAATCGCTTCCCGCACAGCTTCAGCCACATCTTCGCGGGCGGCTATGCGGCGGGTTATTACAGCTATCTCTGGGCCGAGCTGTTGTCGGCGGACGCCTTCGCCGCCTTTGCCGAGGAAGGCCAGGCGGCAGGCGACCGGTTCCGCCGCGAGGTGCTGGCGCGCGGCGCGAGCCGTCCGGCGGCCGAGAATTTCCGCGCGTTTCGCGGTCGCGCGCCGGAGCCGGATGCGCTGCTGCGCCATCACGGCCTCGCTGCCTGATATCCATGCCGGGGCCTGTCACGGGCCCCGGCACTTCGTTCCCTTTTGTAACATGCGTCAGTGAAATTATTTCCCGCCGCCCCGTCCGTGATTCCGCTTCGTTAACCCTCTTAAAGATAAGAAAAGTCGGGCATGGAGGGATGAACGATGAGCGGGGCGGAACAGATTGATTTTGAGCAGCGGTTGGCCGCGTTCGACTATGACGCGAAAAGCTATTCGACCTTTCCCATGGTCAAGCGCGCGATCGAGCGGCATGCGCCCGCCGCACTGGCCGCCCTCTACCGCCACATCGCCAACACGTCGCAAATCCGCGGCATGTTCTCGTCACAGGCGCGGATGGATCATGCCCGCGACAAGCAGATGGAGCATTGGCGCAAGCTGTTCTCGCGTCCGCTCGACCACGACTATGTCGCCTCGTCGACCCATATTGGTCAGGTTCATGCGCGGATCGGGCTGGCCCCGACCTGGTATATCAGCGGCTATGCCCGGATGCTGGAATATGTCCTGCCCAAGCTGATCCTGGGCTGGCTGTTCTGGCCGTTCGGCGCACGGCGGCGGGCCCGGGCCGCGACGGCACTGGTCAAGGCGTCGCTGATCGACATGGATATCGCGCTGGCCGCCTATTTCGACGCCGAACAGGCGGGGCGCCGCGCGGTGATCGAACGTTGCGGCGCGGTGTTCGAGCGCATGGCGAAGGGCGACCTGACCGCCTCGCTGGACGGACTGCCCGCCGAATATCAGGCGCTTGCCGACAGTTTCGAGGCGATGCGTGCGCAGATGTGCGCCACCCTGGGCGTGGTCACCAGCTCGGGCGTGCAGATTCGCACCGGTTCGGGCGATATCAGCGAAGCGTCCGACGATCTGTCCGATCGCACCCGGCAGCAGGCGGCCGCGCTGGAAGAGACCGCCGCCGCCATGCAGCAGATCACCGGCACCGTCCGCCAGACCGCCGAAGGTGCCTCCAGCGCCAACCGCATCGTCGGCGAAGTCCGCCACGAAGCCGAGGAATCGGGCGACATCGTCCGTCGGGCCGTCGAGGCGATGGGGCAGATCGAACGCTCTTCGTCCGAAATCAGCGAGATCATCACGGTCATCGACGGCATCTCGTTCCAGACCAATCTTCTCGCGCTGAACGCCGGCGTCGAGGCGGCCCGCGCCGGGGAAGCGGGCAAGGGTTTCGCCGTCGTCGCCAGTGAAGTCCGTGCCCTGGCGCAACGTTCGGCCGAGGCGGCCAAGGACGTGAAGACCCGGATCATGGCCTCATCGACCCAGGTCGGATCGGGCGTCGCCCTGGTCAACGAGGCGGGTGCGGCGCTGGGCCGGATCATCGGTCGGATCGGCGAGATCAGCGTCCTGGTGTCCCAGATCGCCGACTCGGCCGCGCAACAGGCAATCGGCCTGCAAGAGGTCAACACCGCCGTGTCCGAAATGGACGTCGTGACCCAGCGCAACGCCGCGATGGTCGAACAGGTCACCGACTCGGCCCGCAACCTGGCGCACGAGGCCGAAACCCTGGCGCATGAGGTGGCCCGCTTCCAGCTTGCCGAGATGAGCGGCGATTTCCACAATCCGGTTCACCAGATGCAGCGCCGCCTGGCCGCCGCCTGATCCGACTTTCCCTAAAGTACAAATGGGCTCCAGCGTAGGTCGGGGCCCGTTTCGTGTCAGCGCCGCCGCGTCACTCGCACTGATGGGTCGTCGCGAAAATGCCCTTGAGCGAATCATCGGCCATCATCCTGCCCGCCTCGGGCGTCTTGCCGAGATAGGTGACGTAATAATCGGCCAGCTCCGCCCGTACCGCCTGTAGCGTGGCCGCACTCACCCCATAGCGCTCACGCGGCCAGGCATCGCTGTTGTGCGGCGCCCGCCCCAATCGCGCTTCGTCATACGCGGTCATCGCCGCTCGATAGGCCGCAAAGCGGATCGTGCCCTCGCAAGTGGGCCAGCTCTTGTTCAACTGCGCGCTCAGAGTGGCCAGACGCGGTAGCGGCGGAGTCGTGGTGCCGCAGTCATTGGCAAAGACGAAATTATCGAGGGTCGAGCCGAAAAGGGACTCCGTCGCCTGCAGCAGCGCGGGATGGCGAATGATGGCGGCGCAGGGGATGGCCCGATCGAAGGAACCGGCGCGGTCACCTATTCCTTCGGGCAGATAGGGCCCCAGCGCGTTCAGGAAGAAAGCGAAATGCCGGTCCGACGTCAGAATGTCCTCGACCGTCGCCACGGACGCCCCTTGCGAACCATCGCGCAACAGGTCGCGGCCCCATGGCGGGTCCTTGTCCGTGAACATGATCGCCGCGGAGTGGGCCATCAGGGTCAGGATCTGGCGGCGCTTCCCTGCCCTTTCGGGTTTAGACCAATCGGCGTCTCGCGGCTCGGATGCCCACAGGGAGATCGCTTCGATGACGGGCGCGAAGACGGGATCGTTGCGTCCGATGATCGGCAAGGCGCGGTCAGGGGCTCTGAGGGCCAGGGCGATCGCCAGATCATTGTTGCGACGCGCATAGACGCGGGCGATGCAACTCGCCATCGCAGCCCGCCCGTTGGACGTTCCGCACGCCGCCAGATCCTTGACGGTCTCGCGCTGGGCGGCAAGCTGGTTGGAGGGGCCTTTGTCAAAAGCGCTGACCTTCGCCAGGCTATAGAGCGATGCCATCGTCCGATCGGCGGCGGACAGATCAACCGAACCGCAAATGGCGCGCTCGACCGCGTTTCCGGCCTTGGCGCAGGAAAAGCTCGGCCCCTCGGCAGGACCGGCCGCGCCCAGCCGCGCGGGCGTAAGCGCCAGGCCCCATAACGCCACGACCAGCACGACCAGTATTCGAGCCCGCTCCCGCATCGCTCCCCCCTCGTTCGCGATCGACAGTACAGGATATCGCGCCCAGACAACGCAAAAAAGGCCTCACCGCAGGGATGACGCCGAACATACTCTATAGAAAGGATGGTGGAGCCGAGGGGGATCGAACCCCTGACCTCTGCAATGCCATTGCAGCGCTCTCCCAGCTGAGCTACGGCCCCATCGATTTGGGCACCAATCCGGCGGGATGCGGATCGGCCCTACAGCGCATATCAGACAATGCAGCCGTTACGGCGGAATGGTGGAGCCGAGGGGGATCGAACCCCTGACCTCTGCAATGCCATTGCAGCGCTCTCCCAGCTGAGCTACGGCCCCATTCCGCTGTGGAGGCAGCCCACTAGCGGGGCCGCCGGGGCTCGGCAAGCACTTTTTTCAAGCGCTCCCCGAGCCCGTCGGACAACTCAGTGTTCGTCGTCCTCGCTGGACGTTTCCACGCCCAGATCGTCGTCGCCGCCCAGATCGACTTCATCGTCGGGCGAGGGCTCTTCGTCCTCACCGGTGATGTCCAGATCTTCGTCGTCGCCGCCCGCCAGATCGCTGTCGGCTTCCTTGTTCTCGGGCTTGTTCTGCTCGAACGGCAGAGGCTGCTTCGACTTCAGGATGGGCTCGGGCTCCCACTGCGTCCCGCAATTGATGCAGGTGACGGGGTCGTCCTTTTCGAGGTCGTAGAAACGCGTCGCGCATTTCGGGCACGTACGCTTCGTGCCCCATTCCGGCTTGATCATGCCGTTCATACCTTTCGGAATTGGGTTTTCCGCCGGAGCGAAAAGTGGGCGCGCCTTGCCACAGCGCAAGGCCCCTGTCAAAAGCCCGCGCCATCATGGCGCATCCCCTTCCCCAGCCTCGCACCGTGCGAGCCGCCGCCGCCCTTCGCGGCACCATCGCCGTTCCGGGCGACAAATCGATCAGCCACCGCTCGCTGATGCTCTCCGCGCTCGCGGTCGGTGAAAGCCGCGTCGAAGGGCTGCTGGAGGGCGAGGACGTGCTCGCCACCGCCGCCGCGATGCGCGCGATGGGCGCGGACATCGTCCGGCAGGATGACGGGGTGTGGGTGATCCACGGCGTCGGGGTCGGCGGCCTGCTCCAGCCCGAGACCGCGCTCGACATGGGCAATTCGGGCACCTCGACAAGGCTTTTGATGGGCCTTGTCGCCAGCCATCCGATCACCGCGACCTTTATCGGTGACGCCTCGCTGTCCAAGCGCCCGATGGGCCGCGTCATCGAACCGCTGTCGCAGATGGGTGCGGAATTCCAGGACACGCCGGGCGGCCGCCTGCCTCTGATGGTCCGGGGTATCAACCCGGCGGTGCCGATCCGCTACACCCTGCCCGTCGCGTCGGCACAGGTGAAGTCGGCGATCCTGCTGGCGGGCCTGAACACGCCCGGCGAGACGACGGTCATCGAGCCGATCGCGACCCGCGACCATAGCGAGCGGATGCTGGCGGGCTTCGGTGCCGAACTGACCGTCACCCCCTCACCCGAAGGACGGGTCATCACGATTCGGGGCCAGGCGGAGTTGAAGCCGCAGAATATCATCGTGCCGGGCGATCCTTCGTCGGCCGCCTTCTGGCTGGTCGCGGGTTCGATCGTGCCGGGCGCGGACGTGACCATCACCAATGTCGGCATGAACCCGACTCGCACCGGCATCATCGAAGCGCTGAAGATGATGGGCGCCGATATCACCGAGCTGGACGCGCGCATCGTCGGCGGCGAGCCGGTGGCGGATCTCCGCGTCCGCCATGCGCCCCTGTCGGCGATCGAGGTGCCACCCGAGCTGACGCCGAGCATGATCGACGAATATCCCGTGCTGTTCGTGGCCGCCGCCTTTGCGACCGGCACGACCATCGCGCGCGGCGCAGAAGAACTGCGCGTCAAGGAGTCGGACCGCATCACCGCCATGGCGAACGCGCTCGGCGCGTGCGGCGTCCGTTGTGAGGAATTCGAGGACGGCATGGCCGTCACCGGCACCGGCGGCGATCCGATCCCCGGCGGCGCGACCATCGCGACGTTGCTCGACCACCGCATTGCCATGAGCATGACCATCGCCGCGCTGAACGCCCGCGAGCCCATCACGCTGGACGATGCCGCACCGGTCGCGACCAGCTATCCCATCTTCTTCGACACGCTGGAAAAGCTGGGAGCGATGGCATGATCATCGCGGTCGACGGCCCCGCCGCCAGCGGCAAGGGCACCATCGCCCGCGCGCTAGCCAAGCATTACGGCCTGCCGCATCTCGACACCGGCCTGCTCTACCGCGCGGTGGCGGCGACGGTGCGACAGATGCATCTCGATCCCACGAAGGAAGCCGATGCGGTGGCGGCGTGCAGCTTCGACGACAGCCTGCTGGCCGATCCCACCTTGCGCAATGACGAGACGGGCAAGCTCGCCTCGGTGGTATCGGCGCATCCGCTGGTCCGCGCGGCATTGCTCCAGCGACAGAAGCGCTTCGCCAATCAGCCGGGCGGCGCGATCCTCGACGGGCGCGACATCGGCACGGTCATCGCACCCGATGCGGACGCCAAGCTGTTCGTGAAGGCCAGTCCGCAGGTGCGTGCCCGGCGGCGGCACACCGAACTCGTGAAGAACGGAGCCGACGTGTCGTTCGAGCAGGTGCTGGCCGATATCCGTGCCCGCGACGAACGCGACAGCGGCCGGGCTACGGCCCCCCTTACCCAGGCCGCCGACGCGGCGGCGCTGGACACCTCCAGCCTGACGATCGACGCAGCGGTCGCTCGCGCGATCCAGTTCGTCGACGCCCAGGTGGCAGCCAAGGCGCGCTAATCCTCCCCAGCATGGGGAGGTGGCAGCGCGCCAGCGCTGACGGAGGGGG
>NZ_LDTE01000051.1 GCF_001476905.1 Sphingomonas sanguinis
GACACCCCTCCACCACCACTTCGCGGCGGTCCCCCTCCCCTTGCAGGGGAGGAGTTCTATGGTCATGATCCAATGTAATACCAGTACGGCGTAGCGGGACGGGCAGAACATGATGACATTATGGGCTTCGGCCGCGATCCTGGCAGCGGCGCCGAGCGCGCAGGCCGATCTCGACCGGCTCGCGGCGACGCTCGGCTATCGCTACACCATCCTCACCAACCGTCCCGCATCCTGCCCGACCGGCACGCCGCGCTGTTTCGAGGCGGATATCGCCATCGCCGTGCCGGAGGGCGCTCCGAGCCTGCCGGTCGAAATCCGCTACAGCCTGGTCAACCCGGTGCTGAAGATCGACAGCAACATTTTCGACAATCGCACGATCAATGGCGATCTGAACGTCCTGACGTTGAAGCCCGGCCAGCAGTTGAAGCCGGGCCAGACCTATCATGTGAAGCTGACCGGCCTGGGCGCGTTCTTCTCGCGCAATCACATGATGCCCAACGCGATGCTGGCGGCCGAGGGCCTTGCTCCGCGCGTGATCGCCGCGACCCGGACAGGGACCGACGCCGAGACGGGGCTGGAGACGCTGCCTTTCGTCGCCCCGATGACCGACGAAGCTGCGCTCGCCCGCAGCGCCCCCGACGACCAGACGGTCTGGCGCACGCCCGAGCGCGCCTTTGCGCTCTATGCCGAGCGGGGGGCCGCGACGCCGGTCGATGTCGCGATCCTGCCCCGATCCGTGAAGGCCGTGCGCCCTACGGGGGCGCCGGTCGATCTGTCCAAAGGATTGCGCGTCACCACCCAGGGTTTCACCCGCGCCGCCATCGCGCCCGCGCTGGCGGGATTGCCGGTGGGAACGGTGCCGCTGACCATCCGCAAGCAGGCGGGGATCGCACCTGAGGGCTATCGCCTGAGCATCGGGCAGGGTGGCGTGACCGTCGCGGCGGCGGATGCGGCGGGGGCCTCCTATGCGCTTCGCTCGCTGGCCCAGCAGATGGCGGCGGAGGGGATGGCGCTCCGACCGCTGATCGTCGAGGATGCCCCCCGCTACGGCTTTCGCGGGCTGCACGTCGATCTGGCGCGCAACTTCCACAGCAAGGCCGAAATCCTGAAGCTGATCGAGCAGATGGCGGCCTACAAGCTCAACAAGCTCCATTTGCATCTGGGCGATGACGAGGGCTGGCGGTTGCAGATCGCCAGCTTGCCCGAACTCACCGAGATCGGTGCCTATCGCTGCACCGATCTGACCGAGAAGAGCTGCCTGTCGCCGCAATTGGGGGCAGACCCCGCCAGGGATGCGGCCACCAACGGCTATCTGACCGCCGCCGACTATACCGACATCCTGCGTGCCGCCGCCGCGCGCCAGATCGACGTCATCCCCTCATTCGACATGCCCGGCCATTCGCGCGCGGCCATCCGGTCGATGGAAGTGCGCTATCAGCGGTTGATGGCCAAGGGCGACAAGGCGGGGGCCGAGCATTTCCGGCTGGTCGAGCCGGGCGACACCACCCGCTATTCCAGTGTCCAGCATTATGACGACAACACACTGAACGTCTGTATTCCCAGCACCTATCGCTTCATCGACACGGTGATCGACGCCATCGCCGCGCTCCACAAGGCGGCGGGGGTGCCGCTGACCACCTATCATATCGGCGCGGACGAGACGGCGGGGGCCTGGGTCCAGTCGCCCGCCTGCAAGGTGATGATGGGCAAGACGGGCCTGCAGCCCAAGCAGCTGGGGGCCTATTTCATCGAGCGGATCGCCGCCGACTTGGCTAAGCGCGGCATCGCGGTCGCGGGGTGGAGCGACGGGCTGGGCCACACCGATCCGGCAAAGATGCCCGCAAAGGTCCAGACCAATATCTGGAGCAACCTGCACGCGGGCGGCGTCGCCGAGGCGCACGAGCAGGCCAATCGCGGGTGGAAGACGGTGCTGTCCATCCCCGATCTCGGCTATTTCGACATGCCCTATGCCGCCGATCCGAACGAGACCGGCTATGACTGGGCCTCGCGCGGGGTGGACAGTTTCCAAGTGTTCGGCTTCATGCCGGGCAATCTTGCCGCGAACGCTGCGCTGATCCCCAATATCCTCGCTCAGCCCAAGGCAATTGCCGACACCGTGCCGCTCCAGCCGGGCCGCGGCATCGCCGGAATACAGGCGCAGTTGTGGAGCGAGACGGTGCGCCGCGACAGCCAGGTGGATTACATGCTCTTCCCCCGCCTGCTGGCGCTGGCCGAGCGGGCGTGGAGCAAGCCGGACTGGGAGCCTGCCTATGTCGCGGGCAGCGGCTATCAGCCGAACGATCCTCGTGTCGACCGGACGAAGCTGCTGACCGGGTGGCAGGATTTCGCCGGGCGGATGGGCGTGCAGATGCGGCTGCTCGACCGGACGGGCGTGACCTATCGCCTGGCCCCGCCGGGGGCGCGGATCGCGAATGGCAGGCTGGAGGCGAACACCGAGTTCGCCGGAACGCCGATTGAGTATCGCAGCGGCGGCTCCGCCTGGACCCGCTATACCGGGCCGGTGGCGGTGAAGGGGGCAGTCGAGCTTCGCACCCGCACCCCCGATGGCCGCCGCGCCAGCCGGACGGTTACGGTTTCGCCGTAACCGCGATCAGGCCGGGTGCGTCGGCGATGAAGCGGTCGAGCACGCCGTCGGCGATCTTGATCGGTCCGTCGAAGCGCACCGCGCCCTTGATGCTTTGAACGGCGGCCGCCTGATCCGCGATGCGCTTGGCATCGGCGAAGTAGCGGGTTGCCGCCGCATTGCCTTGCTCGGCGGCGTCCAGTCCGGCGGCCGTCTGCTGCAGTGCGCGGCCCCAAAGCTGCATCGCCTCCAGCCAGGGGGAGGCCTGTTCGGCAAAGGCCGGATCGACCACGCCCGCGCGGATCGTGTCGGGCGCATCGGCCAGCGCATCGGCCTTGGCATGGAGTTCGGCCAGTGCCGCGAGGCGTTCGCGCTCGTCACCGTTCGCCAGCGCCTCGCGAACATGGTCGAGCAGCGCCTTCAGCTTGGGGGCCTGTTCCTGCCAGGGCTGGCTGCCGAAGGTGGGGGCGAGATGCTGGGTGTCGAACAGCTCCAGCAGGGCCGCCGTCGCGCGGGTGTCATTCCCGGCCAGATCGCGCGCGGCATAGTGCCAGGTGCGGTCGGCGTCATAGCCCTTGTCGTTCCAGCCGAATGCCAGCACGCCCGTCACCGCGACGCGGCTGGGCGCTTCCTGGTTCATCGGGTTGGACAGGATGCCGGTCAGCTCTGACGACAGCCCGGCCTCACGCTTGGCATAGGGCGCGAGCAGCAGCCGCCCGGCCGAACTCGCATAGTCGTTGACCGGATAATTGTCCCAGAGCAGCGTCTTGCGCCCGAACGCCTTGGTCGCGGCCTTGGCATCGGGGACGGAAATGGCGGGCGGCACGACGTCGGTGCCGGTCCATTGCACGACGATGCGCGGATTCAGATTGGCGCGCAGGGCCGCCTTGTACGGGCTTTCCTTGGCGTCATAATATTCGGTCGGCACCATGATCAGCGGGCGCGAGGCCGGGTCCTGCTTGAGCAGATCGGCCTGGACCGCGTTCAGCAGCTTCGACTGGGCGACACCCGCCGCCTGCGCGCCCGAGGGGCCGAAGGCGGTCTTGTCCGCCTCACAATTCCACTTCTGATATTCGATGTCGTCGAGCGCGACATAGAAGCTGTGCACGCCGATCCCGCGCAGGGCGGCAAATTTGCGCAGCAGCGCCTGCTCGTCCGCCGGGTCGGAGAAGCAGATGCTCGGCCCCGGCGAGATGGCATAGACGAAATCGACATGGTTCGCCCTGGCCCGCGCGGCCAGCGTGCCCAGCGCGCTCAACGTCGCGGCGGGATAGGGATCGCGCCATTTGTCGCGGGCGAAGGGATCGTCCTTCGGGCTGTAGACATAGGTGTTGGCCTTCATCTGGCCGAGGAAGTCGAGATGCTTGGTCCGGTCGGTCATCGACCAGGGCTTGCCGTAGAAACCTTCGATCGTGCCGCGGATCGGCATGGCGGGATGATCGCGGATGGTCAGCGCCGGGATGGTCTGGCGGGCCAGCAACTGGCGGAAGCTCTGGGCGGCATGGAACAGTCCGTCCGCATCATGCCCGGCCAGCGTGATGAGGCCGCTGCGACCCGAGGCGAGGACGGTCAGCGTATAGCCTTCGCGGGCATCGTCGGGGCTGGTGTTGCTGCGCGACAGGGCCTCACGGACCAGGGCGGCGCTGTCCGGGCCGATCACTATGGTCGGGCGGTCGGGCGAGGCGGGCAGGCGCTGGGCCGTGGCGATGTCGGTGACACCGGCCTTGGCCAGCAGATCGCGGACCAGCGCGGCGGTTTCCGGCTCGATGCCCGGCGCGACGATCAGCGTGACTGCGCGGCCCAGAGTCACCGTGCCGTCGCTCAGCGTCATCGCGGCAGGGGCGGGGAAGATCGCGGGCAGGGTGGCGGGGCTCGCCTGAGCCGCCGGGGCCAGCGTCGCCAGCGCGATCGCCGCCAGGGCCGCGCCCATTCCTATGTTTGCCGCCCGCGTCATCCTCAACCTCCGGTATTGAACTGGTATTGTTGGAGGGTAGGGGAGTGGGGGGCGGGCTGCAAGCGCGCTGACCCTCGGGTTTGTGGCAAGCGGCCTGAAGGACACCTTCAGCTCAAAACTGGTGCTAAAGCGGCTATATCAATCGTGGAATTGCAGGCTCGCCAGCCGCGCATAGAGCCCGCCATTCGCGATCAGCTCGGCGTGACGGCCCTGCTCGACGATCCGGCCGCCATCCATAACCACGATCCGCTTGGCGGCGCGCACGGTCGCCAGCCGGTGGGCGATGACCAGCGTGGTGCGGTTTGCCATCAACCGCTCCAGCGCCTGTTGAACCAGCTGCTCGCTTTCGGCGTCGAGCGCGCTTGTCGCTTCGTCGAGCAACAGGATCGGCGCATCGCGCAGCAGCGCGCGGGCGATGGTGATGCGTTGGCGCTGGCCCCCGGAAAGCCGCGCGCCGCCTTCGCCCAGGAAGGTGTCGAGCCCCTGCGGCAGCGCGCGCAGGAAGTCGGCGGCATTGGCGGCTTCGGCGGCGGCCCAGAGTTCGTCGTCGCTCGCCTCCCACCGGCCATAGCGCAGATTGTCGCGCGCCGAGGCGCCGAAGATCACCGTCTCCTGCGGCACCATCGCGATGCGCGCACGGATCGCCGCCGGATCGGCATCGCGCAAGGACACGCCGTCGAGCGAGATGTTGCCGTCCTGCGGGTCGTAGAATCGCTCGGCCAGCTGAAACAGCGTCGACTTGCCCGCACCCGAGGGGCCGACTACCGCGACCGTCTCGCCGGGCCGGATGTCGAGCGAGAAGTCGTTGAGCGCCGCGACCTCGGGTCGGGTCGGATAGTGGAACACGACATGCTCGAACCGCAGCGCACCCATCGGGATGACCGGCAGCACGGCGGGGGCGGGGGGCGGCGCGATCTCCGGCTGTTCCGCCAGCAGTTCGGCCAGCCGTTGCGCCGCGCCCGAGGCGCGCAATATGTCGCCCCAGACCTCGGTCAGTGCCTGGAACGAACCGGCGACCAGCATGCCCGTCACGACGAACGCGGTCAGCGACCCGCCCGACAGACGGCCGCTCGCGACATCGGCGACCGCTTCCCACAGCAGCAGCGTCAACCCGCCGAAGAACAGCCCGATCACCATCGCGGTCATCAGCGCGCGCAGCAGGAAGCGCTTGCGCGAGGTGGCAAAGCCGTTGCTGACCGCCAGCTCGAACCGCTCGGCCTCGCGGCGTTCCTGGCCGAAGGCCTGGACGACCTTCATCGCGCCCAGCGTCTCCACTGCGGTCGCGCCGATATCGGCCAGCCGGTCTTGGCTGTCGCGCGAATAGCCGCGTACCTTCTTACCCAGCAGGACGATGGGCAGGACGATGACCGGGATGCACACCAGCAGCGACAGGGTCAGCTTGGGCGACAGCGCGAACAGATAGATGGTGCCGCCGATCCCGATCACCGTGTTGCGCAGCGCGATCGAGACGGTGGAGCCGACGACCTGCTCGATGATCGCGGTGTCCGCGGTCAACCGACTGGCGATCTCGGACGGGCGATTCTCCTCGAAATAGCGGGGGGCGAGACGCAAGAGGTTCGCCTGCACCGCGATACGGATATCCGCGACCGTCCGCTCCCCCAGCCACGACACGAAATAGAAGCGAAAGGCCGTGGCGATGGCCAGCACCACGACGACCGCGAGCAGGCCCTGGAAATAGGGCGCGATATCGCCGGTGTCGGCGACCTTGCCGAAACCATGATCGATCACCTTCTGAAAGGTGCGTGGGATGAACAGCGTCGCCAGCGCCGCGACCGCCAGCGATACGGAGGCGGCGACGATCTGCGCCGGATAGCGCAGCGTGTAGCGCCACACCATCTTCAGGTTGCTGAGGCGGCGGCTGGCCGGGATCGGGGCGGATTGCGGGGAAGCGGCGGGTCTGGCCATGATGCGACCGGGCCTAGCAGCGTGCGCACAGCGGCTCAACGGCGGCGGTCGTCGCCTCTGCATCGTTTCGCCGTTTCGGCGCGTTTAGACGGACAATAGCGTATCACGGTTTTGTCACGACACCGGCACTATGACGCAACGGCCATATTCTGGTCATTATGCGAAAACGGTTTCATGCTAGACCAAAGGCCATCAGGGCTCCGTCCGGCGGAGCGCAGGGGAATCGACGATGCTGTACGACGCCTATGAAATGCAACGCTCGATGCTGGCGGGCGCCAGTGCTCTGGCCAATTTCGGGGCGGGCCTGCTCCAGAATCCGGCCAATCCCTTCGCCTATCTGGGCGGCGGCGCGATCATGGGATCTGCGCTGGAGGTATTTGCCCATGCCGCCGCGCCGCGCGGCAAGCCCGCTTTCGGCCTCACGAAGACCGAGATCGACGGGCGCGAGGTGGCGGTGCATGAGGAGATCATGCTGCGCAAGCCGTTCGGCCAGCTGAAGCGCTTCCGCCGCGAGGGCGTGGAGGACAGCCCCAAGCTGCTGATCGTCGCGCCTATGTCGGGCCATTATGCCACGCTGCTGCGCGGCACGGTCGAGCGGATGCTGCCGAGCTGTGAGGTGTACATCACCGACTGGCGCGATGCGAAGCTGGTCCCGCTGTCGGACGGGCGGTTCGATTTCGACGATTATGTCGACTATATCATCGACTTCCTGACCGAGATCGGTCCGAACGCGCATATGCTGGCGGTCTGCCAGCCCTCGGTGCCCTGCTATGTCGCGGCCTGTGTGATGAGCGCGGACAAGCATCCCTGCACTCCGCGCACGCTGACCCTGATGGGCGGGCCGGTGGATACGCGCGAGGCACCGACCGCCGTCAATCTGCTCGCCACCGAGCGGCCCCATGCCTGGTTCGAGCAGAACGCCATCGCGACCGTGCCCATGACCTATCCGGGGGCCGGACGGCGGGTCTATCCGGGCTTTCTGCAGCTGGCCGGGTTCATGTCGATGAACTTGGGCAACCACATGATTTCGCATTGGGAGATGTTCAAGCATCTCGTCCAGGGCGACGGCGAAAGCGCCGACTCCACCAAGCGATTCTATGACGAATATCGCGCGGTCTGCGACATGACGGCGGAATTCTATCTCCAGACCGTCGAACTGGTGTTCCAGCGTCACGCGCTACCCAAGGGCGAGATGCTGCACCATGGCAAGCGCGTCGATCCGGGCGCGATCACCGATATCGGCATCCTGGCGATCGAGGGCGAGCGGGACGATATTTCCGGCCTGGGCCAGACTCGCGCGGCGCTGACCCTGGCGACGAACCTGTCGGACGAGAAGAAGCGCTACTACATGGCCGAGAAGGTCGGCCATTACGGCATCTTCAACGGCTCGAAATGGCGCAACCGCATCGCACCGGTGGTCGAGGAATGGATCAAGGCGAACGCCTGATCCCCGCATCCGCTCTGGTGGAGCGGCGCTGAAGGACATAGAAAAACGCCCGGAAGCCAAGGCCTCCGGGCGTTTCGCATTCCGGTGATCGCGGGTTACGCGACCGAGCCGACCACCGCATGGCTGGACGACTCGTCCGAGCGGATCGTGCCGCCGAACAGCATCTTCACTCGGCCCGAGATCGAGATGTCGGTTTCCCACAGCTCGGCCGAATTGATGTCGAAGCGCAGCAGCGTCAGGTTCGGGTCCGATTTGCCTTGCGGAAACCAAGCCTCGACCTGATTGCTCCACAGCTTGTCAATCTGCGCCGGGTCGTTGTCCTTCGACACATGGCCCGCCAGGCAGGCGAAGAAGTCGTGGCCCTTGCCGACGAACTGCGCCATCGCCTCACCGCCGCTCGCGATGCGGTTGTCGCGACCGGCGAAGAAGAACAGCGTGTTGGGCTGATCGTCATCGATCTGCGCGGTCATCGGCTCCGAATGCTGACCGTCGTTCAGGCTGATCATGACGAACGGGCTGCTCTTCAGCTTGTCGAGGAACTTGGCGGCGATTTCCTGGGGGCTGTCATCGGCCATCGTGGCTCTCCTTTCAGGGGTTTGGCGGGAGAACGATGCGGGGGCGGGGATGGTTGCGGGAATCTTGCAGAATGCTTTTCTATAGGAAAGCGTGTGGCGGTTACTGTTTTGATGCGCCACAAGGTCCGCGACGGCAATTTCGCTGTCACTCACAGAAAGGACCACGGATGTCCGTAGCCGATCTGTGCCTGATCCTGGGCGTCGTCATAGCCTTCGCGACCTTAGTCGTGAAGATTATCGACGTTCGCAACAGGTAGGGTGCCCGGCGGGGCTCGGGCTGCAACCTGGGCCCCAAAGGCATTTGAGCCCCGGCCGCTGCAACAGCCGGGGCTCTACAGAAAGGCGGATGTCCTCGCCTCCTCTCCATATACACTAAAAGTGCAAAAATTCAATTCCGGCGATGGGCGCTGCACCGCGCCCCACATCGTATCAAACGATACCCAATCCCCATATTTCCCGCTAAGCGCTGGTCCATCACAGCATAGCCATGCGACCCGCCAGCGCATCGTCGCGCGCCGGGTCGCCCGACCGGACCTGAAGACCTATGACCTCTGCCGTTACCGCCGACGCGCGCAAGACCATGAAATCGCTGTACCGCGCGCCCGAACCCGATGTCCTGAAGCCGCTGCTCGACCGCGCCGCCGCGACGCCGGAGATGCGCGAGCGGATCATGGTCCATGCCTCCGGCCTGCTCGCCGATCTGCGCGCGGCGCAGAATCGCGGCTGGGTGAACCAGTTCCTCCAGGAATATCGCCTCAATTCGTCCGAGGGCGTGGCGCTGCTCAGCCTTGCCGAGGCGTTTCTGCGTGTGCCCGACCCTGAGACCGCCGATCTACTGATCGCCGACAAGCTCGGCGAGGCGGACTGGCGCGCGCATACCGGGCGGTCGGCGTCGAAGCTGGTCAACTCCGCCACTTGGGGCCTGGTCGTCGGCCGCGCGCTGGTGGGTGAGGGCGAGGCGGGGCCGCTCAAGCGGCTGCTGTCGCGCGCGGGCGAGCCCTTCGTGCGCCAGGCGGTCGGTGCCGCGATGCGGATGATGGGCGAGATCTTCGTGATGGGCCGCACCATCGAAGAGGCCATGCGCCGTATGAAGAAGCCCGAGAACAAGGGCTTCACCGCCAGCTTCGATATGCTGGGCGAGGCCGCCCGCACGCATGAGGATGCCGAGCGCTATTTCCAGGCCTATGTGAAGGCGATCGACGCGGTGGGTTCGGACCCGGCGGCGGGCCATTCGATTTCGGTCAAGCTGTCGGCGCTCCACCCGCGCTACGAACTGCCGCGCGCGTACGAGTGCGTGCCAGCACTCACCGACATGCTGGCGCAGCTGGCGCGGCAGGCGGCGGACAAGGGCATTGCGCTGACCGTCGATGCCGAGGAGTCCGAAAGGCTGGAGATGAGCCTCGACATCATCGGCGGCGTTGCGGCGCTCCCGGCGCTGAAGGGCTGGGACGGCTTCGGCATGGCGGTGCAGGCCTATGGCAAGCGCGCGCGCGCGGTGATCGCCTGGGCCAATGGCCTCGACCGGATCATGAACGTGCGCCTAGTCAAGGGTGCATACTGGGACAGCGAGATCAAGCGCACCCAGGTCGAGGGGCTAAACGACTATCCGCTGTTCACCCGCAAGGCGGCGACCGACGTGTCCTATCTGGCGGTCGCCAAGGACATGCTGGCGGCCGAGAATATCCGCCCCGCCTTTGCCAGCCACAATGCGCTGACCGTCGCGACGATCCTCGAATGGGCGGGCAACAGCCACGACTTCGAGTTCCAGCGGCTGCACGGCATGGGTGACGGCCTGTACGAGCGGCTGGTGCGCGAGCATGGTCACAAGTGCCGCATCTATGCGCCGGTCGGCGGGCATCGCGACCTGCTGGCCTATCTCGTCCGCCGCTTGCTGGAGAATGGCGCGAATTCCAGCTTCGTGCACCAGCTCGCCGATGCGCGGCTGACCGAGGCGGAGATCCTCGCCGATCCGGTCGCCAAGATCGCCGCCGTCGGTGGTGCGCGTCACCCGAGCATCCCGCTGCCCGTCGACCTGTTTGCACCGGGCCATCGCAACTCGACCGGCATCGACCTGAGCGATATCGCGACGCTCGACGCCACGGTGAAGGCGGTCAACGCGCCCGCTGTGAAGCCGGTCGCCGCCACCGCCGATGTCGCGTCGCTGGTCGCGCGGGCCCAGGCAGCCTTCCCGACCTGGAACGCGACGCCGCTCGATACCCGCGCCAGCGTATTGGAAAAGCTGGCCGACCTGCTGGAGCAGGATCGTGAGCGGCTGATGGCGATCCTGGTGCAGGAGGCGTTCAAGACCATCCCCGACGCGATCGGTGAGGTCCGCGAGGCCGCCGATTTCTGCCGTTACTATGCGCAGCAGGCCCGCGCGCGGCTGGGTTCGGTCGAGCTGCCCGGACCGACGGGCGAGCGCAACACGCTGCACCTCGAAGGGCGCGGCGTCTGGGCGACGGTCGCGCCGTGGAACTTCCCGCTGGCCATCTTCCTCGGCCAGACGGTGGCGGCGCTCGTGACCGGCAACACCGTCGTCGCCAAGCCCGCGCCACAGACGCCCGCCATCGCGCAGGCGGCCGTCGAACTGGCGTACCGCGCGGGCGTTCCGCGTGACGCGCTGCTGCTCGCGGTCGGCGGGCCCGATGTCGGCCAGGCGCTGACCGAGGATCACCGCATTGCGGGCGTCGCCTTCACCGGCTCGACCGCCACCGCCAAGCGGATCGCGCGGACCCTGGTCGCGGACGACGATCGCCCGATCGTGCCGCTGATCGCCGAGACCGGCGGCATCAACGCGATGATCGTCGATTCGACCGCGCTGCCCGAACAGGTGGTGGCCGACGTCATCACCTCGTCCTTCCGCTCGGCGGGGCAGCGTTGCTCGGCGCTGCGCCTCCTGCTCGTGCAGGCGGATGTCGCGGACAATGTCATCGAAATGCTGAAGGGCGCGATGGAGACGCTGGTGCTGGGCTCCACCGGCAATCCGGCGACCGATGTCGGCCCGGTGATCGACCGGGCGGCCTATGACAAGCTGATGGCCTATCGCGCCGACATGGTCACGCAGACGATCAAGACGCTCGACGCGCCTGCGGATGGTCTGTTCGTGCCGCCGACGCTGATCCGGCTCGACCGCGTGGAAGACCTGACCCAGGAATGGTTCGGCCCGATCCTGCACGTCGCGACCTGGGAAGCGGGCACCCTGTCCGAGACGATCGCGAAGGTGAACGCCAAGGGTTACGGCCTGACCATGGGTCTGCACAGCCGCATCGCGCGGGCGGGCGAGGTGATCGAGGCGGAAGCGGCGGTCGGCAACCTCTACATCAACCGCTCGATGATCGGCGCGGTGGTCGGCAGCCAGCCCTTTGGCGGCGAAGGACTTTCCGGCACCGGACCGAAGGCAGGCGGACCGCATTACCTGTACCGCTTCTGTGCGGAGCGGGCGGTGTCGGTCGACACGACCTCGGCGGGCGGCAACGCGACGCTGTTGTCGCTGGACGAAGGCGGGATCTGATCGTTATTCTCCCTTCGTCCGCCATGGGAGGGCGGGCGAGGGGGGAATGATGAATTGGCGGAGAACGCGCGCCGTTGCCGTGGCGCTGATGCTGGTGGTCGGCAACTGGTCTGGCGGCGCGATGGCGGCCGATCCGGCGCCCACGTCGAACAGCGCCGAGGCGCAGTTGCGCGCGCTCGAGCAGGGCCTGCACAAGCAGACGGGTGACGTCGTGATCGCCCCTGCCAAGGCGACGCTGCATCTGGGCGACCACTATTATTTCCTGCCCGCCGACGATGCCAAGAAGGTGCTGACCCAGGTCTGGGGCAACCCGGCCGATGCGGTCAGCGACGTGTTGGGTCTGGTTCTGCCTAAGGGAACCACGGCGTCGGACAATGTCTGGGGCGCGGTCGTGACCTATGACGACACCGGTTACGTCAGCGACAAGGACGCCGCCGAACAGGATTACGACAAGGTCCTGTCCGACATGCGCGACGCCGCCAAGGAGCGGAACGAGGAGCGCAAGAAGCAGGGCTTTTCGGCGGTCCAGATCGTCGGCTGGGCTCAGCCTCCGTCCTATGATGCCAAGGACCATTCGCTGGTCTGGGCGCGCCAGCTGAAGTTCGAGGGCAGCAAGGGGCCGGACTCGCTCAACTATGACGTGCGGCTGCTCGGGCGGCGCGGGGTGCTGAGCCTGAATATGGTTTCCGACATGGCGCATCTGTCCGAGGTGCGCGCGGCGGCGGCGGAGTTCGGTCGTGCGGCGAGCTTCGACCGGGGCGAGACTTATGCCGATTACGACGCCTCGACTGACAAGACGGCCGAATATGGTTTGGCAGGCCTGGTCGCGGCTGGCGTCGGCGTGGCGGCGGCCAAGAAGCTGGGGCTGCTCGCGATCATTCTGGGCTTCGGGAAGAAGTTCATCGTCCTGATCGTCGCGGCGGGCATGGCGGTGATGCGCTGGGGCCGCAAGCTGTTCGGCCGCAAGGAGGCGGAGCAGAGTGGGGAGGGCGAAGCGGCCCCCGCTGATACCGCCTTGCAAGCCGAGCATCCGAACGCCCTATCCTCAGAGGCTCCGGCCGCGCCAAAGCCCGCCGAGGATCAGCCGCCAGCGGCCTGATGCACCTCGACCGGCTGAACCTGCGGATAGGGCATGACCAGCGTCCCGTCCGGCGCGGCGGTGTAGGTGGTCTGGGTGGGATAGGGGATGGAAATCCCCTCCTCGGCGAACCGCTTCATCAACGTCACCAGCACCCGGTTGCGTGTGGCGTGCGCGGTGGCCCAGTCGTCGCCGGGCACGTCGAATTGCAGCACGAAGTCGAGGCTCGACGCGCCGAAGCTCTCGAAGCTCGACCGTGCGACCTTGCCGCCCTCCGCCTCGACGATCTCGGTCAGCATGTCCGGCACGCGCGCCAGCGTCTCGGGCGGGGTTTCATAGGCCACGCCGATGGTCAGTGACAGGCGGATATGGTGGCGCACCGTCTGGTTCTGGATTTCCTTGTCCAGCAGGTTGCGGTTCGAGATGATTCGCAGCTCGCCGGTAAAGGCGCGGATGCGGGTGGATTTCAGGCCGATCGCCTCGATGATGCCGGTGGTATTATCATAGGCGATCTTGTCGCCGCGCCGGAACGGCCGGTCGAAGATGATGGCGAGGGCGGCGAACAGATCGCCGAAGATCCCCTGCGCCGCCAGACCGATGGCGATGCCGCCGACACCCAGACCCGCGACCAGGCCGGTGACGTTGACGCCCAGATTGTCGAGCACCACGACCAGCGCGATGGCGAAGAGCACCGCCGTCACCAGCAACCGGATCAGCCCCATCGCCGACAGCAGCGCCTCACCCGAATAATGTTCGGACTGGGTACGATGCTCGATCGCGCCCAGGATCAGCTCGCGTGCCCAGATCGCGGCCTGGAAGGTGCTGGCGATGGTGAAGAGGAAGCTGATCGTTTTGGCGACCTCGCCCGGCGCACCCGCATAGCCCGCGACCAGTTGCGCGGCGAGCGTGACGATGAAGAACAGGTTGGTGCGCGCAATGGCATGGCCCAGGATCACACCCCAGCCGCCCGCAAAGCCGGGGCGGCTGCACAATTTGTCGCCTAGCTTGCGCACCCAAAGCAGCGCCAGCACGATGACCGCGCCGAACCCGATCGCGATCAGCACCTTCAGCCAGTAATGCTGGACCCACCAGGAGGTGGCGTTGATGATGCCGCCGACCTGATCGGGGATGCGGGAGCCGTCGAAGATCGGCGCCTTGGGCGAGGATTTCGCCATGGGGACTCCTTGGAAATCGGGGCGGTCAGGCCGCCTTGGTCGCCGGGGTTCCGGCTTCGAGAAACGCGATCAGGCCGCATTCGACACGCGACAGCCCGGCGCGGGCGCGGGGCAGGCGCAGGGTTTTGCGAAACGCCGCCTGCCCATCCTTGACGAGCGCGATCAGCGAGGGGTGGACATAGGACTTCCGCGCGATGGCGGGGGTGTTGCCGAGCTTTTCGACGACCGGCTCCAGCATGGCCTTCAGGCTGAGGTCCGCCTCGGCCAGTGCCAGCGCCTCGAACGCGGCGACGCTGGCGGCCCAGGTGCGGAAATGCTTAGCGGTGAAGTCGCAGCCCGTCGCCTCGCGGATATAGGTGTTGACGTCCGACGAGGAGACCGGGTTCGCCTCGCCATCATCATCGACCCAGGCGAAAAGATGCTGCTCGTCCAGATCCTGGCAGCGCTTCACGAAGCTGGCGAGCGAACGGTCGGTCAGGGTCAGGTCGCGCATCTTTCCGGACTTGCCGCGGTAGCGCAGCCGTAGCGTCGTACCCTTCACCTGGCCATGGCGCTTGCGCAATGTCGTTGCGCCGAAACTCTTGTTGGTCGCGGCATAGGCTTCGTTGCCGACGCGCAAATGGCCGTTGTCGAGCAGCCGGACGACGGCGGCGACCGCGCGCTCCTTGCACAGGCCGCGCTTCTTCAAATCCGCTTCGACGCGCTTGCGCAGGGCGGGGAGCGCATGGCCGAACTCGACGCAACGCTCATATTTGGCGGCGTCCTGCGCCTCGCGGAAGTCGGCGTGATAACGATATTGCTTGCGACCCTTTTCGTCCCAGCCGACCGCCTGGATATGGCCATTGGCGCGCGGGCAGAACCAGGCGTTCTTATAGGCGGGGGGCAGGCCGATCTTGTTCAGCCGATCGATCTCGTTGGTGTCGGTGATCCGCTCGCCCTTGGTCGTCCAATAGGCCCATTTCCCCCGGACCTTGGTTCGGGTGATGCCGGGCTTGCTGTCGTCGCAATAGACTAATCGGGTGGCCATCGCTCTCTCTCGGGTCATCTTTGCAAATGCGTCGCTGGTCGCTTCGTTCCGGAACGGCCGATGCGGTCGGTGGTTCTGCAAGTGCCTTTCCCCCGAGGCGTTTCCCGACAGGAGTATTCCATCATGGCCGATCTTTCCCAGGCACGCGTCCTGATGCTCGCCGCCGACGGTTTCGAGACCGTCGAGCTTTTTGAACCGCGCAAGGCGCTGGAGGCGGCAGGCGCCAAGGTGCGACTGGCCTCGCTCAAGTCCGACCCGATCCAGGGCATGGAAGGCGACATCAACAAGGCTGAGACGGCGACGCCGGACCTGACCGTCGATGAGGTCGACACCGACGATTACGACGCGCTCGTCATCCCCGGCGGCACCTGCAACCCCGACAAGCTGCGCCTGAACGAGCGCGCGGTCGAGATCGTCACCGAGTTCATGGAGGACGACAAGATCGTCGCCGCCATCTGCCACGGCCCCTGGCTGCTGGCCGAAGCCGATGTGATCGATGGTCGCCGCCTGACCAGCTATCCTTCGATCCGCACCGACCTGTCCAATGCGGGCGCGGATGTTGTCGACGAGGAGGTCGTGGTCGACGGCAACCTGATCACCAGCCGCAAGCCGGACGACATCCCCGCCTTCAACAAGGCGATCCTGACTGCGCTGGAAGAAGAGCTGGCCGACGAGGAAGAGACCGAAGAAGCCTGATCCCAGCACGGGACGATCTGGGGCGTCGCATCCGGCCATCGTGCGTGGCAGGATGCGGCGCCCGCTTGTTTTTCAGGATGATGCCATGCGTCTGGTTCCGCTGCTGCTCCTCGGTCTGACCTCCGGCGTCGCGCTGGCGCAGGGGACGACGCAGCCCTTCATGGTCGGCGGGCGCGGCTTTGCGAGCCTTCAGGATGCGCTGAACGCGATCGGCGATGGTGAGGGCACGGTCCGCATCGCGCCGGGCACCTACCGCGAATGCGCGGTGCAGAATGCCGGGCGCGTGACCATCACCGCGACCGAGCCGGGCAAGGTAATCTTCACCCGCATCGCATGCGAAGGAAAAGCGGCGCTGGTCCTGCGCGGACGCGGCGCGCAGGTCGACGGCATCGTCTTCAGCCATATCGAGGTCGGCGACGGCAATGGCGCGGGCATTCGCATCGAAAAGGGTCCGCTGGTCGTCAGCAATGCGATGTTCCTCGACAGCCAGTCGGGTATCCTGTCGGCGGAGGACCCAAACGGCACGGTCGTGATCGACCACTCGACCTTTTCGGGGCTGGGCCACGACCCGACCGGTTACGGCGCGCACAGCATCTATATGGGCCGCTACAAGAGCCTGAAAGTCACCAATTGCCGTTTCGAGCGCGGGCAGGGTGGTCATTACGTTAAGACCCGCGCACCCTATGTCGAGGTGCTGGACAGCAGCTTCGACGACAGCCACGGCCATATGACCAACTATATGATCGACCTGTCCAATGGTGCGAAGGGGCGGATCGCGGGCAACGAATTCGTCGACGGCCGCGACAAGGACAATCACTCGACCCTGATCACCGTCGGACCGGAGGGGGCGAAGAATGATTCCTCCGGGCTGGTGGTCGAAAACAACCGCGCGCGACTGGCGCCGGGGGCGGACTATAAGCCGGTTTTCGTCGGCAACTGGTCGGGCGAGCCGCTGGTGATCCGCGGGAATATCCTGGGGCCGGGCATCACGCCGACGGCGCGGAAGTTCTGACCTCGGGCCGCAAAGGACGGCGACCGGGTGGTGGTTTCAACCGCGCCTCGCGGGTTCGCCGGGCGAGATAGGTGTCCAGCCCGATCTGCGCGGCCATCAGCTGGTAGAGGAAGGGATTGAACGCGATCCCGACAAACGCCCCGCCCAGCAGATAGATCAGGTGAGCATGTTGGAGCGCGCCCGCCAGCCGCCCGCCCCAGTGGAGCGGATCGTCGGTCTTGCGATAACGTCGCCGCAGCGCCTCCATCCGGAGCAGCCCCGCGACATTGATGCCCAGCCACAGGAACAGGCCCGGCCAGCCCTGTTCGCCCAGCATCTCGAAATAGCTGGAGTGATAGGCGCGGGCGCGGTCGGTGGTGACCTGTTTCTCGATGGTGGCGTTGTGCGCGGTGCCCTCGACCTTGGTCAGGTCATAGCGCAGGCTATTCTGCAGATAGGCATTGAACCCGCCGCCGAACGGGTTGGATGTGGCATAGTCCAAGGTCCATTTCCACACCGCCAGCCGGGTCGAGGCGGACTCGTCGCCCTGATAGGTGCGGATGGTGTTCATCCGCTGGGTATAGGAGGAGGGGAGGAGCGGCACGACCGCCAGCCCCGCCACCGCCAGTACGCTGATATACAGGACCCGCCGCTTGACCTCACGCAACATCAGGATGGCGAGCAGCCCGATGCAGAGCAGTCCCGTGCGCGCCGAGGTGCCGACCGGGATCAGCAGACAGGCGAAGATCAGCCCCGACCCGAACAGCTGCACCCGCCGGTCGGGCGGAAAGATGGTGCCATGCTTCATCAGCCACAGGATGACCGGGATCGCCGCAATCGCGACCGCCGAGATGATGCTGCCCTCATAGAGGCCGGTATTGTTGGTCACCATCAGGTTTAGCTCGCCGTAACCGCCGCCGCTGAACAGCGTCTTGATCCCGCCGACGATGACGATCGACGCCAGCGACAGCATCATGAACAGCAGCAGCGCCTCGATCCTGAGCCGGGTGCGCAGCGTCAGTGGCAGGAAGACGGCAAAGGCCAGCGCCTTCCACACCCAGTCCCACTTGTCCCTGGCCTCGACCGGAAAGTCCGCGCCGAAAAAGGTGGTCGTGGCGCAATAGCCGAGCAGCAGGAGGATCGCGCCCTGCCGCAAGGTGAAGCGACTGTCCCGCTTGTCGTCGACCAGCGCCCAGGCACCCACCGCCGCCACTACCGCGATCAACGAGATCGGCACGGTGTTGAGCAGATAATAGGTCAGCCGCTGGGGCGAGACGATATCGATATAGATATAGGCGAGGACCAGCAGGAACGGCCGTCGCAGCCCCATGGCGAACAGGCTGAACAGGAACCCGATCAGGAACAGGTCACGCATCGGGGTGCGCACCTTTCCCGCGCAGCCGCTTGCCGTCGGTCGGGCGCGCGTCTCCCTCCTGGTCCAGGTCGCGCCGTCCCAACAGGCGCCAAGCCGCGATCAGCATCAGGCCATGGGTCAGGAGAAGGGCAAAGCTGTCGATCATCGCCCGTCCTTTCCTGCTGACGCCGGTCGCTGTCGGCGATGCTTATAAACCGGTGGTTGACGCGGCGTTAAGGGCTGGCATGACAGGTGCATCGTCATGCGCATCCTGCACATCCTCGACCATGGCCTGCCGCTCCAGAGCGGTTATACCTTTCGCACCCGCGCTATCCTGAAGGCGCAAGGGGCCGAAGGGCACGCGGTCGCGGCGGTGACCGGTCCGCGCCAGGGCGGCGCGGCGGGTGAGGTCGAGACGCTGGATGGGCTGACCTTCTATCGTACCGCAGCGGCGGGTCGGTTCGGGCCGCGCGGCGCGCTGGGCGAACTGGCCGGACTCGCGGCGCATGTCCGGGCTATCGAGCGGGCGGTCCAGGCGTTCCGGCCCGATATCCTCCATGCCCATTCCCCCGTGCTCGACGCGCTGGCCGGGCTGGCGGTCGCGCGGCGGCACGGCCTGCCGCTCATTTATGAGATTCGCGCCTTTTGGGAGGATGCGGCGGTCGGCAACGGCACCGGGGTCGAGGGGAGCGCGCGCTACCGCGCCACCCGCGCGCTGGAGGGCTGGACCTGCGGCCGGGCCGATGCGATTGCCGTCATCTGCGAAGGGCTGCGCGGCGACCTGATCGCGCGCGGGCTGCCCGCCGACAAGATCGTGGTGTCGCCCAACGGCGTCGATCTGACGCTGTTCGGCCAGCCCGCCCCGCGCGACGAGGCGTTGGCGCGGCAATGGGGGCTGGAGGGGGCCGAGGTGATCGGCTTTATCGGCAGTTTCTATGATTATGAGGGGCTGGACGACCTGATCGCCGCCATGCCCCGGCTGGTCGCGGCCCGGCCCGGCGCACGGCTGCTGCTGGTCGGCGGTGGTCCGATGGAGGCGGCGCTACGCGCCCAGGCCGAGGCGTCGCCCGTCGCCGATGCGATCCGCTTCGTCGGGCGCGTGCCGCATCAGGAGGTCGAGCGTTATTATAGCTTGGTCGATGTGCTCGCCTATCCGCGCAAGAAGATGCGGCTGACCGATCTGGTAACACCGCTGAAACCGCTGGAGGCCATGGCGCAGCGGCGGCTGGTGGCGGCGTCGGATGTCGGCGGGCACCGTGAGCTGATCGAGGATGGACGGACCGGCACGCTGTTTCCTCCGGACGATCCGGCCGCGTTGGCCGACGCCCTGGCGGCTTTGCTGGCCGATCGATCGATCTGGGAGCGGCGGCGCGATGCGGGGCGGGCGTTCGTTGAAAAAGAACGCAATTGGGCGTCGAACATTCGGCGTTACGAACCTGTTTACCAGCGCTTGCTAGAGAAGGCGGCGACGAAACGGCCATGACATTCACCGCCACGCCCTCTCCCTATCGCCTTGCCCCTGCCTGGATCGGCGGGGCTATCGGCGTGTTCCTGGCCTTTTTGGTTCTGGTCGCACCCGACTGGCGGTTGGAGACGCTGGTCGGCCAGCTGGGCCTGCCCGATATCCTGTCCGCCGCGCAGCCGCCCTTAGGCACCAAGGCGCGGCTGATGCTTGCCGTGGCGGCGGGCATCGGGGCGGGCGCGGTCGGCTGGGCGATCGCCTATCTCCTCTGGGGACCGGGCGGGTTGCTCGCCAAGAGCGTGCCCGTCGAGCGCGAGGACGACGATGATTACGTGCCGAGCGTCCGCCGCTCCGATCGGCATCCCGACGCGCCGCCGCGACGTCCGCTCCATGCCGCCGAACTGGGCGTGCCACCGCCACCCACCGCGGAAGAAGAGGACATCGTCGAGCGGACCTTGCCCGCCGATCTCGATCAGCCGCTGGCGGCGTTCGATCCCGATGCGATCCTGTCCGCCCCGCGCGCGCCGGTCCGGCCGGTCGCCCCGCTGACGCCCGAACCCATGCCCCTGCCGCCGATGCGCGACCCTGTGCCGGTTGATCAGGGCGCGGCCCTGCCGCTCCCCGACCGGGCGAACGAGTCGATCGAGACGCTGCTCGACCGGCTGGAGCGCGAAACCGCCCTGCGCAAGTCGAAACGGGCGGACTGAGGCCGCTTCTTCTCTTCTCCGCTCCACCCCGGCGAAGACCGGGGTCCAGTTGCTGGCGGTCGGGAGTCTTTACCTGCCGATACCCAACGGGGTTTCGACCCTTTGGCGGGTGACGGGGGTGGAAAGTTCGCGCGAAGTCGCGATGACGCGAAGATGGTTCGCGCAGAGGCGCAGAGATCGCAGAGGGTTTTCGCGCGGAGGCGCGGAGAGACAGCGCGCGCGGCAGCGCATTTGAGTCCATCGTTGAGGCTAAAGGGCCGCTGGCGCGGCAAGGTCAAACTCTCCGCGCCTACGCGCGAACCTCTTCTCTTCTTCGCGTCATCGCGGCTTCGCGTGACACAAAAAACCCGCCCGGATCACTCCGAGCGGGTCTTTTCGCATAACCTTGAGGGCGGGCCTGACGGACCCGCCCTCGTCAAACGGCTTACGCCGCCAGATTGCGCAGCACGTACTGCAGGATGCCGCCGTTCAGGAAATATTCCAGCTCGTTGACGGTATCGATGCGACACTTGGTCAGGAAGGTCTCGGTCGAGCCGTCCTTGCGGGTCAGGATCACTTCGACATCCTGACGCGGACGCAAGCCAGCCACGCCCTGGATGGTGAAGCTCTCGCTGCCGTCCAGCTTCAGCGTCTCGCGGGTCACGCCGTCTGCGAACTGCAGCGGCAGGACGCCCATGCCGACCAGGTTCGAGCGGTGGATACGCTCGAAGCTCTCGGTGATGACCGCCCGCACGCCGAGCAGGTTGGTGCCCTTCGCCGCCCAGTCGCGCGACGAACCGGTGCCATATTCCTTGCCCGCGACGATGACGAGTGGCGTGCCGTCGGCCTTGTGACGCATCGCGGCGTCGTAGATCGGCATCACTTCGCCGTCATACTGGGTCATGCCGCCCTCGACGCCGGGGACCATCTCGTTCTTGATGCGGATGTTGGCAAAGGTGCCACGCATCATCACGTCATGGTTGCCACGACGCGCGCCGTACGAGTTGAAGTCCTTCTTGGCGACCTGATGCTCCTGCAGGAAGGTGCCTGCCGGGCTGTCGGCCTTGATCGAACCGGCCGGGCTGATGTGGTCGGTGGTGATCGAGTCGCCCAGGATGGCGAGCGGCTTGGCCTCGATGATGTCGGTGACGGGCTTCGGCGTCATCTCCATGCCCTCGAAATAGGGCGGGTTGGCGACATAGGTCGAAGCGGCGGGCCACGCATAGGTGTCCGAACCGGTGACCTCGATCGCCGACCACTTGGCGTCGCCCGCATAGACATTGCCGTAGCGCGAACGGAACATCTCGTCGTCGATGTTCGCATCCATCAGGCTGCGGACTTCCTCGTTCGAGGGCCAGATGTCCTTCAGATAGACGTCCTGGCCGTCCTTGCCCTGGCCGATCGGCGTTTCACGCATGTCCTGCGTGACCGTGCCCTTCAGCGCATAGGCGACGACGAGCGGCGGCGAGGCGAGAAAGTTGGCACGGACGTCGGCCGACACGCGGCCCTCGAAGTTGCGGTTGCCCGACAGGACCGAGGCGGCGACGATGTCGTTGCCGTTGATCGCCTTCGAGATCGGCTCGGCGAGCGGGCCCGAATTGCCGATGCAGGTGGTGCAGCCATAGCCGACCAGATTGAAGCCGATCGCGTCGAGATCGGCGGTCAGGCCCGCCTTGTCCAGGTAATCGGTCACGACCTGCGAACCGGGGGCGAGCGAGGTCTTGACCCAGGGCTTGGGCTTTAGGCCCAGCGCGTTCGCCTTGCGCGCGACCAGACCGGCGGCGACCAGCACGCTCGGGTTCGAGGTGTTGGTGCAGCTGGTGATCGCGGCGATCACGACGTCGCCGTCGCCGATGTCATGGCTACGATCCTCGACCGCGACGCGGACGGCGGCCTCCTTCTTGTACACCTTGGCGAGGTCGGCGTTGAACACGTCGTCGACTTCGGTCAGCACGACCTTGTCCTGCGGACGCTTCGGACCGGCGAGCGACGGCACGACCGTCGACATGTCGAGTTCCAGCGTGTCGGTGAAGACGGGGTCGGCGGCATCGTCATGACGCCAGAAACCGTTCGCCTTGGCATAGGCCTCGACCAGCGCGACATTGTCGTCCGAACGCGCGGTCAGGCGCATATAGTCGAGCGTCTTGTCGTCGATCGGGAAGAAGCCGCAGGTCGCGCCGTACTCGGGTGCCATGTTGGCGATCGTCGCACGGTCGGCGAGGGTCATCGACGACAGGCCGGGGCCGTAGAACTCGACGAAGCGGCCGACCACGCCCTTGGCGCGCAGCATCTGGGTGATGGTCAGCACCAGGTCGGTGGCGGTGATGCCTTCCTGGAGCTTGCCGGTCAGCTTGAAGCCGACGACTTCGGGGATCAGCATCGACACGGGCTGGCCGAGCATCGCGGCTTCCGCCTCGATCCCGCCGACGCCCCAGCCGAGCACGCCCAGGCCGTTGATCATCGTGGTGTGGCTGTCCGTGCCGACCAGCGTGTCCGGGTATGCGATGGTCGCGCCGCCCTTGGCGTGCTCGCCGCTCTCGGTCGAGGACCAGATGGCCTGGCCGATATATTCCAGATTGACCTGGTGGCAGATGCCGGTGCCCGGCGGAACGACCGAGAAATTATCGAGCGCCTTGGAGCCCCACTTCAGGAACTCGTAACGCTCCATGTTACGCTGATATTCGAGGTCGACGTTATCCTCGAACGCCTGCGGCGTGCCGAACTCGTCGACCATGACCGAGTGGTCGATGACGAGGTGGACGGGGACCTGCGGATTGATCTTGGCCGCGTCGCCGCCCAGCTTGGTGATCGCGTCGCGCATCGCGGCGAGGTCGACCACGCAGGGCACGCCGGTGAAGTCCTGCATCAGCACGCGCGCCGGGCGATACTGGATCTCGCGGTCCGAACGCTGGGTCTTCTGCCAGTCGACGATCGCCTGGATGTCCTCGCGCGTGACGGTCTTGCCGTCCTCGAAGCGCAGAAGGTTCTCCAGCAGCACCTTCATCGAGAAGGGCAGGCGGCTGATGTCGCCGAGCTGCTCGGAAGCCTTGGCGAGGCTGTAATAATCATAGGTCTTGCCGTCGACGTCGAGCGTCGAGCGGGTGTTCAGGCTGTCCTGGCCTATCGCAGTCATGGGCGTCCCTTCTTGGTCGAGCCGGGCACGCCCAGGGGGACACGGCAGCATGCAGCCGCGAGCAAGGCGTGCCGGGGATAAATCCGGTGATGCGAGCGGCCTTAGCAAGGGGTGGCCCGACAGGGAAGGGCATCAAGGGTGGAAATCGAGGGCGGGATCGGCGCATTTGCGGCGTTGCAACGGTGTCCCGTCGCAACCGTGGAAAAAGCGTGGAACAGGCATGATGAATGACGGGTTCAGACGTCATGAATGGAGTTCCGACCATGGGCGCGTTGAAGGATAGGCGATCTTCCGCTTTTACGGCTTCGGGCCGTCACGGGGCGGCGGGACGCGGTTCCGTGACGCGCGGTACGGATGCCATCAGCATAACAGGAGGGTGGCGATGACGCAGCACGCTCCCCGACCGCCGCGCCGTCCCGATCAGATCGTAGCGGTCGGCCTGTTGACCCAGCGTGACCTCGATGTGCTGGGCTCCGGCTTTCGCCGCTCGTTCCCGGTCAGCCAGGATACGGCATTCGACGACCTGCTTCAGGCGCTGGACTCGATAGAAGCGATCCATGTGCCGAATCGGCGGGATTGATCGTCGCTGTCGATCAAGGATGATCTAGCAGGGTTCCTTTCTGCCCGGATCGGACGTGGAAGCGCTTGGCGACGGGGGTAAGTCCCGGCTAATGCGTCACGCATGCCTGGACGGATTCTCCGGCACGGCCGGAAAACGCAATGACTCCCGAACGCTTCGCCCTGTTGACCCGCCGCCACCGCGAATGCCTTCGTGGCGTCAAAGCGCTCAAGGGCTCCAAGGAAATCGCGATCGAACTCGGCTTGGGAAAGTCGACCGTCGACAGCTATCTGGCAGAAGCGGTCAGGCTTCTGGGCGCGCGCAATCGCCGCGAGGCGGCCATGGCATTGGCTGATCATGAGGCCTTGGATAATGACCAAGCTACTGAAGAAAAAGAAGAAGTAACCCCCAATAAAATCATACCCGATTCTACGGGGCTGGTTTCCAAACCGCCGACCGTGGCACCTCCAATGGCACCGGATGGGAGTACGGTCGGTGGGGCGGTGCAGGACGGCCATGTCCACGCATCGCCCCGCTTGTCCCTCCCGGTCCGGCGGCAAGGACAGACCCGCAACGACATGAGCGTCGCTGAGAGGATGCTCTGGGTTCCAACGATCGCAGTCGCACTGGCCATTGGCTTCGGCATGTTGGCGACCGGCCTCGACGTTTTGACCCGTGTGATCGGACGTGTGTCGAACCTTGCCGGGTGATGATCCTCCGTGCGGCCAACGGCACGCATGGGCCATTTCAGGGGCACAGGCCATGACGACGGAACATGAAGCGGCACTTCAGGTCACCCAGCTCCTGTGGAAGCTGGAAAACGAACTCGACACGGCTTTTTCGACCGCAGGTGAACTTGCCATGGCACTGCCGCGGGCGCGGGCCGAAGCCAAGCTGTCGGCGGTGGTCGGCCAGCACGCTTTCGAAATGCTCGGCCAGGCGATGATGGCGATCGGCCAGGCGCGCGGACATGCCGTGCAGAGCCACCGTATCCTGGAAAAGGTCGGCAAGACGATCGGCTTCGATGCCGATGGCTATGGCGACAACCATCCCAAGCCGCCCGAGACGACCGGTGCGATCACGGCCACGCCGCTGCGCGTGGCTGCCTGACGAAGATCATCGCGGCGTGTCTCATCGGATTTTCATCATACGGGGCACGCCGTGACGCATATCTATGTCTTTAACATCGTTCAGGGGCTGATCTGCCTTTACGCCCTGACGATGGGGGGCTGGCCCGAACGATTCGGCGCGCTCTTGCTGCTGTCGGCGACGGCGGCCACCATCCTGATCGCGTTCGAGCCAGCGACCCATTTCCGCACGACCGACCCGCGAGAGGTCATCATCGACATCGTCCTGATGGGCGGGCTGTTGACGATCGCGTTGCTGGCCAATCGCTATTGGCCGCTCTGGCTGGCGGCGCTGCATCTTCTGGGCATCGCCATCCACGGCGTGCGGGGATTCGATTCGAGCCTGATGCCATGGATGTATGGCATGGCAGAGGGCAAGATCGCCTATCCCATGCTCACCATCCTGGGGCTTGGCGTATTGCGCCACCGGATGCGCGTCGCCCGTTTCGGTCGTGATCCCGACTGGGCCTTTTCTTGGCGGGACCTGCGATGAACTGCGACCTTCAACTGCTGCACTGGCCGGCCGAGGATCGGGCGAGCTTTGCGCATTTCACCAGCGTCATGGCGGACGTGCAGGCCCGCATCCAGGCGATCTCCGGCGTTGGCGGCGGCGTGCCGGTGCCACGCCCGCCGCGGGTGCCCACCCCGCGCGAGTGCGCCGCGATGGTTCTTCGCCATCGCCGGGACATGCGTGATTTCATCGGGGTCGATGGCGACATGTTCGGCGACCCCGCCTGGCAGATTGCGCTGGCCGCTTTTCAGGCCGAGGCGCCGATGAGTGACGCGGCCCTGCTGGAGACGGCGCATCTTTCGCCGACCGGCACCCTGGGCGCGCGTTGGATTCGCCTTCTGGTCCAGCGCGACTGGATCGAGCGAAACGCGGAGGGCGATCTGCTGGCGACCGACAAGATGGTCGCGATCCTGTCGGGTTATTTCGCCCGGACCTGATCCGATCGCGCACGGCCGGGATGCCGTGCAACTCTTGATAGCCCCGCGGGTTCAATGGCCACGGGCATAACCACAGGAGAAGACGGATGGCCGAGGATATCGGGAATGGCGGCGGCGCGGGTGCGATTGGCGGCGATATGGGCGCAGGCGCCTTTACCGACCGCATGAAGGGCGCAGGCGAGGCGATGCAGGCGTCCGGCCAGAAAATGGCCGAGGGTGGATCGGCGGTGACGCTGAAGATGCTCGACCAGGCCGAAACCAATGCGCGCGAAGCCTTTGCCGCCATGCGCGAGGCCGCTTCGGCGCGCGACCTGTCCGAGGTGATGCGCATCCAGGGCGAGTTCATGCGCGAACAGGGCAATCGCTCCATGTCGCAGGCGCGTGAGATCGGCGAGATGATCGTGCAGTTCGGCCGCGATGCGATCGGCGCGGCGCGGGGCACGAAGCAGGACTGAAATCCGGCTATCCTCACCCTTCCGGTTCAGGGCCGGAAGGGTGAGGGATAAGCACTACTGCCCCGGGCTCAGCGCCACCGGGCCCTTCGTCGTTGCCTCCAGCAGCGAGTCTCCACCCAGTACGCGGTAGAGCGTCACCCGGTTGGTCGCGGCGGTAAGTTGCGTCGCGATCACCGTCCGCTGGGCCGAATAGAGCGACCGCTGCGCGTCCAGCGTATTCAGGAACGGCGTCACCCCGCCGCGATAGCTGGCCTCGGTCAATCGATAGGTATCGGCCGCAGCATTCAGGAAGCGACGATTGGCCCCCAGCTGGTCATCGATCGTGCCCTGCCGAGCCAGGGCGTCGGCGGTTTCTTGGAATGCAGTCTGAATCGTCTTTTCATAGGTCGCGAGCGCGGCGTCGCGCTGCGCCTTGGAATATTGGACATTGGCCACGCCAGCCCCCGCCTGGAAGATCGGATAGCTGACGGACGGGGCGACCGAATAGTTGAAGCTCCCGCCCGAGAAGAGCGAGGTCAGCGCGTTACTGGCGAACCCGACCAGCCCGGTCAGCGAAATGCGGGGGAACAGCGCGGCGCGCGCCGCGCCGATCTGCCCATTGGCGGCGCGCAGCAGATATTCGGCCTGCACCACGTCCGGGCGACGCAGCAGGATGCCTGAGTCAAGCCCGGCGGGCAGCGTCGCGACGGTGGGCGAGGCTTCCTCGATCGAACGGGGCAGGAGGGCGGTGTCGATGGGCGCACCGACCAGCAATTGCAGCGCGTTGATATCCTGCGCCACCGCCGTCTTCTGGAGCGCGAGGTCGGCCTGCGCGGTCGCCAGCACCTGTTCGGCCTGGCGCAGGTCGGTGCGCGGCGAAATCCCGCCCTGAAGCCGCGCGCGGGTCAGCGTGACGCTGCGCTCGGCACTGGCGGCGGTCTGCTGCGCGATGGCGAGCAGGCTCTGGTTGGCCGCGTAATTGAGCCAGGCATCGGCGATGTCGCCGACCAGGGTCAGCCGGGTCGCCCGCGCCGCCGCCTCGGTCGCGAAGTAGCGG
Source organism: Sphingomonas sanguinis (assembly GCF_001476905.1). GTDB lineage: Bacteria > Pseudomonadota > Alphaproteobacteria > Sphingomonadales > Sphingomonadaceae > Sphingomonas > Sphingomonas sanguinis_B. Next base: position 27,725 of record NZ_LDTE01000051.1, read on the forward strand.
TCGAGCGCCGCGCCGGTCAGCGAGCGGACGCGGCCGAACAGGTCCAGCTCGAACGCGGTGGTGCCCAGATTGACCGACCAGGCACTGCCCGACCCGTTCGCGCCGGTGACGACCGTCCCGCCGGTCCCGCCCGTGCCGGTTCCGACACCACCGGTGCCGTTTCCTGTGCCGGTGCCCGTTCCCGTGCCGCCGGTGCCTGTTCCGCCGACGGCCTGCGACCCCGCGCCGTTCGATCCGCGTTCGGTATAGCTGTAGCGGCCCGAGGCATCGACCTCGGGGAACAGGCTGCCGCGCTGGATGCGATATTGCGCACGGGTCGCGGCGATGTTCGCCACCGCCACGCGCAGGTCGCGGTTGTTGGCCAGCGCCTGGGTGATCAGCTGCTGCAACCGCGCATCACGGAAGATGTCGGTATAGCGGACTGTGGGCAGCGCTGCCTCCGACTGGCGGAGATAGGCGTCGCCGACCGGCCAGGACGGCGGCACCGGCGTGGCGGGCCGCTCATATTTCGGAGCCAGCGAACAACCCGACAGCGCGGTGGCGGCGAGCAGCAGGGCAGGGAGGGGGGACAGGATACGCATCAGGCCTTCTCCGCTTCGCCTTCGGGGGCGGGGCGATGCCCCGCGCCATGTTCGCTCATCGGCTTGCCCCGCAACCGGGCCAGGCCGTTGCGGACCGACCGGCGGACCAGCACGAAGAACAGCGGGATGTAGAAGATCGCCAGCACCGTCGCGGTCAGCATGCCCCCGATCACGGCGGTGCCGATCGCGATACGGCTGTTGGCCCCCGCACCGGTCGAGATGGCGAGCGGCAGCACGCCGAAGATGAAGGCGAAGCTGGTCATCAGGATCGGCCGCAGACGGATCTTGGCGGCCTCCAGCGCGGCGTCGATGACGCGCTTGCCCTGCTTCTCCGCCTGTTCGGCGAACTCGATCATCAGGATGGCGTTCTTCGCCGCCAGCCCCATCGTCGTCAGCAGGCCGATCTGGAGATAGACGTCGTTGGTCAGCCCGCGTAGCGTCACGAAGGCGACCGCGCCGATCAGGCCCAGCGGAATGACCAGCAGCACCGCGAACGGGATCGACCAGCTTTCGTAAAGCGCGGCCAGGCACAGGAAGACGACCAGGATCGACAGGCCGTACAGGATCGGCGCCTGCCCGCCCGAGAGCCGCTCCTGATAGGACAGGCCCGCCCAGGCGATCGAGGTGCCGGGGATTTGCGCCGCCAGCTCGGTCATCCGCTTCATCGCGTCGCCCGAGCTGTAGCCCGGCGCGGCCGACCCCTGGAATTCATAGGAGGGGATGCCGTTGAAGCGCGACAGGGTGGTCGGGGCCACGCCCCAGTTGATCGTCGAGAAGGAGGAGAAGGGGGCCATCTGCCCGCTCGACCCGCGCACGAACCACTGCTTCAGGTCCTCTGGCTCGGCGCGATAGGGTGCGTCGCCCTGGACGAAGACGCGCTTCACGCGGCCCCGGTCGATGAAGTCGTTCACATATTGCCCGCCCCAGGCGGTCGACAGGGTCGAGTTCACCTGCTGTTGCGTCAGACCCAGCGCCGCCAGCTTCTGCTGGTCGAGGTCGACGCGCAGCGTGGCGATATCGGGCAGCTCGGTCAGGCGGACCGAGGCGAGCATCGGATCGGCATTGGCCTTGGCGAGCAGCTGGTCGCGGATCGCCTCGAACTTCTCCAGCGGCATGCCCGAGATGTTCTGCAATTCCATGGTGAAGCCGTCCGACTGGCCCAGACCGCGGATGGCCGGAGGCACCAGCGCGAAGACCTGCGCGTCGCGAAGGCCGCGGAAGGCGGCGGAGGCGCGGCCGGTAATGGCGTCGGCGCTGTTCTCCTTGCCCTTGCGGTCGGCCCAGTCGACGAGGTTGATGAAGCCCTGGCCGGTATTCTGGCCGCTGGTGCCTCCGCCGCCGCCGCCCGCGACGGAGAACAGAACCTTGACGTTCTTGCCCTCATGCTGGGCGAAATATTGCTCGACCTGGCGCTGCACTTCCATGGTGCGGCCCTGGGTAGCGCCGGCGGGCAGGCGGAACTGGACGATCGCCGAACCCTGGTCCTCGGTCGGCAGGAAACCGGTCGGCAAGCGGAGGAAGAGGACGGCAAGCAGCGCGACAACACCCGCATAGATCAGCAGGAACAGCCATTTCCGGTCGACCACCGTGCGCACGGCCGAGGTATATTTCTCGACCGTCCACTCGAAGCGCGAGTTGAACCCGTCCTTGGCGCGTTGCAGCCCATGCGCCACGCGCGGGAACTTGCGGTCGAGCCACGCGCCTTCCTCATGCTCCTTGGCCTTCTGCTTCAACAGCGTGGCGGTCAGCGCCGGGGACAGGATGATTGCCACCGCGACCGACAGGATCATGGCCGAGACGATGGTGATCGAGAATTGGCGATAGATGACGCCGGTCGATCCGCCGAAGAACGCCATCGGCAGGAACACCGCCGACAGGACCAGCGCGATGGCGATCAGCGCGACGCTGATCTCCTTCATCGACTCGATCGTCGCCTCGCGCGGCGTCATGTCGGGATTTTCCTCGAGCAGACGCTCGACATTCTCGACGACCACGATCGCGTCGTCGACCAGCAGGCCGATCGCCAGCACCAGCCCGAACAGCGTCAAGGTGTTGATCGAGAAACCCGCCAGATAGAAGATGGCAAAGGTGCCCAGCAGCACGACCGGCACCGCGATCGTCGGGATCAGCGTCGCCCGCCAGCTTTGCAGGAAGACAAACATGACGATGACGACGAGGATGATCGCCTCGATCAGCGTCTTGACCACTTCGTCGATCGACAGCTTGATGAAGGCGGTCGTATCGTTGGCATAGGCGACCTTCAGGCCGGGCGGGAAGGTCTTGGCGACGCGGTTGACCTCGGCCTTGACCAGCTCGGCGGTCTTCAGCGCGTCGGCGCCCGGCGCCATCAGCACGGCGATGCCCGCGCCCGGATGCTGGTTGATCCGGCTGACGGCGGCATAGCTTTCCGCGCCCAGCTCGATACGCGCCACGTCGGACAGCTTGACCGTCGCGCCGTTGTTCAGCGTCTTGACGATGATCTCGCGGAACTGTTCGGGCGTCTGGAGCCGCGACATGGAGGTCACGGTCGCGTTCAGCATCTGGGTGGTGGGTGAGGGCGTGCCGCCGACCTCACCGGCCGCGACCTCGGTATTCTGGTTCTGGATCGCGGTGACGACGTCGGACGGCATCAGCTGATAGGAGGACAGCCGCTCCGGGTTCAGCCAGATGCGCATCGCATATTGCGAACCGAAGACGTTGGTATCGCCGACACCCTGGATACGGCCCAGCGGGTCTTGCAAATTGGAGACGAGATAATCGGCGACGTCCTGGTTCGTCATCCGGTTCGTCTCGTCATAGACGCCCGCGATCAACAGGAAGTCGGGGTTCGACTTGCGGACGACCAGACCCTGTTGCTGCACCTGCTGCGGCAATCGCGCGACCGACTGCTGGACCTGGTTCTGGACCTGGACCTGCGCGATGTCGGGATCGGTGCCCTTGGCGAAGGTCGCGGTGATCGTCACCGAGCCGCGGCTGGACGAGGACGACTGGAAATACAGGAGGCCGTCGATGCCGGTCAGCTGCTGCTCGATGACCTGGGTCACCGAATTCTGCAGCGTCTGGGCGGACGCGCCGGGGAAGGTCGCGCGGATCGAGACCTGGGGCGGGGCCACGTCGGGATATTGCGCGATGGGCAAGCCCATGATCGCGCCGATGCCCGCCAGCATGACGATGATGGCAAGGACCCAGGCGAAGATCGGGCGATCGATAAAGACGCGGCTCATCATGGTCCGGTCAGCCCGCCTTGCCCTTGGCGGCCTGCATCTTCTTCAACTGCTCGGGCGAGGGGGGCTGGACCTTTTGGGGGCTGTTGGCGGGCACCGCCCGGACGCTCTGGCCGGGGCGCAGGTTCGCCAGCCCCTGCGTCACCACCTTGTCGCCAGCCTTCAGGCCGTCGGTCACGACCCAATAGGCGCCCTGCGTCCGTTCGGCCTTGACCTTCCGTTCCTGCACCTTGTCGTCGGCGCCGACGACGAAGAGCGTCGCATTGCCCTTTGGATCGCGCGAAATTGCCTGTTGTGGGACCAGGAACGCGCTGGTGTCGATCGCCTGGGCGAACTGCGCGCGCACGAACATGCCGGGCAGCAGCAGCCCTTGGGGATTGGGGAAGCGGGCGCGCAGCGTCACGGTGCCGGTCTGCGGATCGACGACCGCCTCGGCAAATTCGACCTTGCCGGTCTGGCCGTAATCGGTGCCGTCCTCCAGTCGCAGCTTCACGTTCGCGCTGGCGGGGATCAGGCCGTCACGCGCGCCCAGGCTGCGACGCAGCGAGAGCAGGTCGCTGGCCGATTGCTGGATATCGACGAAGATCGGGTCGAGCCGCTGGATTTGCGCCAGCGGGTCGGTCTGGTTCGCGCTCACCAGCGCGCCGACGGTGAACAGCGAACGGCCGATGCGCCCGGTAATCGGCGCGGGGACGGTGGTGAATTGCAAATTGACGCGCGCGGTTTCCAGCGCGGCGCGGGTCTGCGCGACCTGGGCCGCGGCCTGGCGGGCACTGGCCTGCGCGTTGGTATAGTCCTGCTTCGAGATGGCCTCGATCTGCGCCAGCGGGCGATAGCGATCGGCGAGCGTCTTCGTCGCCTCGGCATTGGCCTGCGCGCTTTGCAGGTTGGCGGCGGCCTGGTTGGCGGCGGCGCGATAGAGGCGCGGATCGATCTCGTAGAGCGGCTGGCCACGCTTGACGAGCGTACCCTCGGTGAACAGGCGGCGGCGGATGACACCGGTCACCTGTGGGCGAACGTCGGAGCTCTCAAAGGCGCTGGTGCGTGCCGCCAGTTCGGTCACGATCGGCGCGTTGGTCGGCTGGACGGTCACGAAGCCGACGGTCGGGGTCTGCTGGGCGCCGCCGCGCCCCTTGGACGCGCCGCCCTTCTCGCTGCCACCACATGCCGACAGGCTCACCAGCGCGAGCGCCATGGCCGTACCGGCGAGCACCCGGTGCCCGCGAAAGCCTGCAAAGTTCAATTCATTCACCTGCCTGAGATTCGCCGCGGTTACGGCCCGCGCCTCAATGCGCGAACCGGCGAAACGTTGCTGACACGTGTCAAATTGCACGAGGGCGGTTCCGAAAGGCAAGCGATGATGGCCTAAATCGCCCGCCTTAATTGTCGCAACTTGTCGCGCGGCTACAAAAGCGAGTGACGTGGGACCCTTTGGGTTTCTGGCGCATTTTCAAAGGGCATGACCGACCGCGACGCCGATAAACGCCTGGCCGCTGCCGCAGCGGTTGATGAGGTGCGCGACAATATGCTCGTCGGCCTGGGCACGGGTTCGACCGCCGCCCATGCGATATCTGCCCTTGCCGAAAAGCGTCTAGCCATCGAGACGGTCGCCACGTCCGAGGCGAGCGCCGCATTGGCGACCCGTCTGGGTTTGAAGGTGCGGCCGTTCGATTCGGTGGCGCGGGTCGACCTCGCGATCGATGGCGCGGATGCGATCGACGCACGGCTGCGCGCCGTGAAGGGCGCGGGCGGCGCGATGGTTCGGGAAAAGGTCGTGGCCGCCGCCGCCGACCGGATGATCGTGATCGCCGACGGCTCCAAGCGTGTGACCCGGCTGGGCGCGACGCCGTTGCCGGTCGAGATTCTGCCTTTCGCGCGCGGCTATGCGTCGCTGAGGCTTGCGCAGATGTTCGTGCGCTGTGTCGAGCGGCCCGATTATGTGACCGACAACGGCAATATCGTGATCGATGGTCATGGCTGGGACGATGCCGCCCCATACGGCTTGGCGAATGCGCTGATGGCCATCCCCGGCGTCGTCGGGCACGGCCTGTTCCTCAGTGAGATCGACGCCGCCTATATTGCCGAGGACGGGATCGTTACCCGGCTGGAACGGGGGCGGAACCCGCGCTAAGGCGGCCCATGCATGGCAACCCTGACCGTTCGCGGCAGCGCTCGGTCGCAGAATGTAAGGATAAGGCCAGTTTCATGACCGATGCCACCATCAACGCCGACTCGCACCTCCACGAGGACGGGTCGATCGAGCGCCTGACCATCGACACCATCCGTACCCTGTCGATGGACGCGGTGCAGCAGGCCAATTCGGGCCATCCCGGCACCCCCATGGCGCTGGCCCCGGTCGGTCATACCATCTGGTCGAAATTCCTGCGTTACGATCCGGCTCATGCCGATTGGCCCAATCGCGACCGCTTCGTGCTGTCGGTCGGCCATGCCTCGATGCTGCTCTACTCGCTGATCCACCTGGCGGGGATCGAAGAGATCGACGCAGACGGCAACAAGTCGGGCAAGCCCGCTCTCAGCCTCGAAGACCTGAAGGGCTTCCGCCAGCTCAATTCCAAGACCCCCGGCCACCCCGAATATCGCCACACCACGGGCGTCGAGACGACGACCGGTCCGCTGGGTGCGGGCTGCGGCAACTCGGTCGGCATGGCGATCGCCGAGCGCTGGCTGGCCGCGCACTTCAACCGCGAGGGTTTTCCGATCTTCGACCATGACGTCTACGTGGTCTGCGGCGATGGCGACATGATGGAAGGCGTCGCGTCCGAAGCCGCTTCGACCGCCGGTCACCTCAAGCTGTCGAACCTGTGCTGGATTTACGACTCGAACCAGATTTCGATCGAGGGCGGCACCGACATCGCGTTTGACGAAGACGTCGCCAAGCGGTTCGAGGCCTATGGCTGGAACGTACTGCACGTCGACGACGCCAATGACGTCGCCGCGCTGACCGCCGCGCTCGACAATTTCAAGGCGACCACCGACAAGCCGACCTTCATCGTCGTGAAGTCGGTCATCGGCTATGGCAGCCCCAAGGCGGGCAGCGAAAAGGCGCATGGCGAGCCGCTGGGCGAGGACGCGATCCGCGCCACGAAGAAGGCCTATGGCTGGCCCGAGGACGCCAAGTTCCTGGTCCCCGATGGCGTGCGCGAAGCTTTCCAGGGCGCGATCGAGGCCCGCGGCAAGCCGCTGCGCGACGCATGGGTCGCGATGATCGAGAAGTATCGCGCGGCCTATCCCGATCTCGCCGCCGAACTCGACGCGATGCTCGCCGACACGCTGCCCGAGGGCTGGGATGCCGACATCCCGGTGTTCGAGGCGGATGCCAAGGGCGTCGCCAGCCGCGACTCGGGCGGCAAGGTGCAGAACGCCATCGCCGCCAAGGTGCCGTGGCTGATCGGCGGCTCGGCCGACCTCGCGCCCTCGACCAAGACGCTCATCAAGGACGGCGGCTCGTTCCAGGCGGGCAGCTATGGCGGGCGCAACATGCACTTTGGCGTGCGGGAGCATTCGATGGGCGCGATCGTCGACGGCATGGCGCTGTCGCATCTGCGCTCCTATGGCGCGACCTTCCTGGTCTTTTCCGACTATATGCGCGCGCCGATCCGCCTCGCGGCGATCATGGAGCTGGGCGCGACCTTCGTCTTCACGCACGACTCGATCGGCGTGGGCGAGGACGGTCCGACCCACCAGCCGATCGAGCATCTGGCGACGCTGCGCGCGATCCCCGGCCTCGACACCATCCGCCCCGGCGACGCCAACGAAGTGGCCGAGGCGTGGCGCTGCGCCGTCGAGTCGGCCAGCCACCCGACCGCGCTGATCTTCTCGCGTCAGGCGCTGCCGACGCTCGACCGCAGCAAGTACGCGCCGGCTTCGGGCGTGAAGAAGGGCGGTTACGTGCTCGCCGATTGCGACGGCACGCCCGACCTGATCCTGATCGCGACGGGGTCGGAACTGTCGCTGGTGACGGACGCCTATGAGACGCTGAAGGCCGAGGGCAAGAAGGTCCGCGTCGTCTCGCTGCCGAGCTGGTATCGCTTCGAGCTGCAGGACGCGGCCTACAAGGACAGCGTGCTGCCGCGCGCCGTCACCAAGCGCCTCGCGGTCGAGCAGGCCGGGTCGATCGGCTGGGACCGCTATGTCGGGTTCGATGGTCGCACGATCACCATGTCGACCTTCGGTGCCTCGGCCCCGCTCGCCAAGTTGCAGGACAAGTTCGGCTTCACCCACGACAATGTCGTGAAGGTGGCCCGCGAAATGCTGGAGACCAAGTGATGAGCAAGCTGTCGGAACTGGGCGCCAAGGGCTGCGCCCCCTGGCTCGATTTCGTCGATCGCAAGTTCCTGGAGGCGAAGGGGCTGGAAAAGCTCGTTGCCGAGGACGGGCTGACCGGCGTCACCTCCAACCCGTCGATCTTCGAAAAGGCGATGGGGCATGGCGACGCCTATGACGCCACGCTCGCCGCCTTCGACAAGGAAAACCCCGGCGCGGCGACCATCGACCGTTACGAGCATCTGGCGATCCAGGACATCAAGGCGGCGGCGGACACGCTGAAGCCCGTCTATGACAAGCTGGACGCCAAGGACGGCTATGTCAGCCTGGAAGTGTCGCCCTATATCGCCGATGACACCGACGCGACCACCGCCGAGGCCGAAAAGCTGTGGCATGCGGTCGACCGCCCGAACCTGATGATCAAGATTCCGGGCACCGATGCGGGCGCGCCGGCCATCTCGGCGACCATCGCCAAGGGGATCAACGTCAACGTGACGCTGCTCTTCTCGGTCGACGCCTATATCAAGGTGGCCGAGGCTTATGCGTCGGGCCTCGAAGAGCGGGTCAAGGCGGGGCAGCCGATCGACCGGATCGCCAGCGTCGCCAGCTTCTTCATCAGCCGCATCGACTCGGCGATCGACAAGAAGATCGACGAGCGCGTCGCCGCCGGTGATGCGGAAGCGGACGCCCTCAAGGCCGTGCGCGGCAAGGTCGCCATCGCCAACGCCAAGATGGCGTATCAATGGTATCTGGACTTCCTGAAGTCCGACCGCTGGCAGGCGCTGGCCGCCAAGGGTGCGCAGCCGCAGCGTCTGCTCTGGGCATCGACGGGGACCAAGGACCCGTCCTTCCCGGACACGCTCTATGTCGACACGCTGATCGGGCCGGACACGGTCAACACCATGCCGCCCAAGACGATGGACGCCTTCCGCGACCATGGCACCGTGGCCGAGACGCTGACCGCCGACATTGACGACGCCAAGCATGTGCTGGCCGAGGCGGAACGCCTGGGTCTCGACCTGAACGGTGTCACCGATACGCTGGTGCAGGAGGGGGTCGCCTCCTTCGTCAAGGCGTTCGACGATCTGCTCGGCGCGATCGGGCAAAAGCAGCCGGCGGCCTGAGGCCCCGGCGGCCCCCTCCCCAAATACGGGGAGGGGGCCTTTTCATTTCTCATCTCAGTAAATGGAGTTCCCGCGATGAAGATCGGTCTGGTCGGCCTTGGCCGCATGGGTGGCAATATCGCACGCCGCCTGATGCAGGCTGGGCATCAGGTGGTGGCCTGGGATCGCAGCGACGAGGCGGTGCAGACGCTCGCCAAGGACGGCGCGGAAGCCGCCACCGGGCTGGAGGACATGGCCGGAAAGTTGGCCGATAAGGCGATCTGGTGGGTGATGCTGCCCGCCGGTGGCCCGACCGAAGACACGATCGCGGAAATCGCCAAGCTGGCCAAGGACGGCGACGTCGTCATCGATGGCGGCAACAGCTTCTACAAGGACGATATCCGTCGCGCCAAGATGCTGGCCGAGCATGGCATCCATTATGTCGATGTTGGCACCTCGGGCGGGGTCTGGGGCCTGGAGCGCGGCTATTGCATGATGATCGGCGGCGACAAGGAAACAGTCGACCATCTCGACCCGATCTTCGATGCGCTGGCACCGGGCCTGGGCACTATCGTCCGCACGCCGGGTCGCGTCGCCGACAAGGTCGATGAGCGCGCCGAAAAGGGCTATATCCATGCCGGACCGGCGGGTGCGGGTCACTTCGTCAAGATGATCCACAACGGCATCGAGTACGGCCTGATGCAGGCCTATGCCGAGGGCTTCGACATTCTGAAGTCGAAGAACAGTGACAAGCTGCCCGAGGACGAACGCTTCGACCTGAACCTGACCGACATCGCCGAAGTCTGGCGTCGCGGCAGCGTGATCTCGTCGTGGCTGCTCGACCTGACCGCCATCGCGCTGGCCAAGGACGAGATGCTCGAACAGTTCTCGGGCCATGTCGCGGATTCGGGCGAGGGCCAGTGGACGATCGACGCCGCGATGGAGGAGAAGGTCCCGGCCAACGTCCTGACCGCCTCGCTCTTCGCGCGCTATCGCAGCCGGATCGAGCATACCTATGGCGACAAGGTGCTGTCGGCGATGCGCTTCGGTTTCGGCGGTCATACCGAAATCCCGCAATGACGAAATCCATCCGGCTCGTCGTGTCGGACGTCGATGGCACGCTCGTCGACCCCGACAAGAAGCTGCGCGCCGCCACCATCGCCGCCGTCCGGCGGCTGGAGGCGGCGGGCGTCGGCTTCACCATCATTAGCGCACGGCCACGTTCGGGGCTGGGCTGGCTGGCCGACGAACTGGCGATCGACGCACCGATCGGGGCGTTCAACGGCGGCACCGTGTTTCGCCGCGACGGCTCGGTCGATGCGCAATTCCGCGTGCCGGTCGCGGTGGTGAACGACGTGCTGGCGATAGCGGCGGACAAGCCGCTCACCATCTGGGTGTTTGCCGACGATCGCTGGTACGCCAGCAGCGGTGAAGGCACCCATGTCGATCATGAGCGCAAGGCGTCGTCGCAGGAGCCGGTCATCACGCAGGACTTTTCCTCGCTCGTGGAGAAAGTCGACAAGATCACCTTGGTCAGCGACGATACCGACCTTCTGCGCGATCTACTCGAAAAGGCGAATGCGGCGCATGGGAAAGAAGCGACCATCGCCCAGTCGCAGACCTATTATCTCGACGTAACTGCGTTGAAGGCCAACAAGGGCGATGGCGTGGCGACGCTCGCCGAGGCGTTCGGCGTCTCGCTGGAGGAAGTGGCGGTGCTGGGCGATCAGGCGAACGACCTTCCCATGTTGACACGCGCCGGGCTGCCGATCGTGATGGCGAATGCGCCGGATGCGGTTAGGGAACAGATATCGGTACACACCCGTTCCAACGCGGACGATGGTGTGGCCTATGCCATCGATACCCTTATCCTGCCCAGAATCGGAGTGCCTTCATGAAGCAACTGGTTGCGTTCGACCTCGACGGTACGCTGGCCGAAAGCAAGCAGCCCCTGGGCGAGCCGATGGGGGAGGCGCTGGCCGACCTGCTCGACGTCGCACATGTCGCGGTGATCTCGGGCGGCGACTGGCCGCAGTTCGACAAGCAGGTCGCGAGCCGCCTGCCCGAACGTGCTAACCGCGCCAAGCTGTGGCTGATGCCGACCACCGGCACCAAGCTCTACACCTATCAGGATGGCAGCTGGACTCCGGTTTATGCCGAGCTGTTCGACGACGAAACCAAGGCGAAGATCCTGGAGGCGTTCGACGCCTCGCTGGAGGCGACCGGTTTCGTGCCCGAACAGACCTGGGGCGAGCGGATCGAGGATCGCGGCAGCCAGATCACCTTCTCCGCACTCGGCCAGCAGGCGCCGATCGATGCCAAGGAACATTGGGACCCCAAGTTCGAGAAGCGTAAGGTCATCCAGGCCGATCTGAAGCAGCGCCTGCCGGGCCTGTCGATCAACATGGGCGGCGCGACCTCGATCGACATCACGCGTGAGGGCGTCGACAAGGCGTACGGCCTGAAGAAGCTGCGCGACGCCAGCGGCATTGCGCTCGACGCGATGATGTTCATCGGCGATGCGATCTTCCCGGGCGGCAACGATTATCCGGCCAAGGAACTCGGCCTGGATACGGTGCGCGTGCGCGACCCGGAAGAGACGCTGGCCGTCATCGCGGGGATCGTCGCCTGCCTGAAGTGAGCGATAGCGCGTCCGCCGTTTTGCGGGCGCGCACCGCTGCCGCGCATGAAGCGGTGGATGCGGCTTATGGCGGCTATCGGCTGGATGATCGGGAAAGCTATACGGCATTCCTGATCGCTCACGCCCGCGCGCTGCTGGCCGTCGAAGCGCGGTTGGCGGAGCGGAACATCGCTTTTCCCTGGCGGTCGCGACGCGCGGCGCTGATAGCAGACTTGGCCGCCCTCGGTCGTGAGATGCCCGAGCCCCTGCCGTTCGATCTGGCCGACGACGACGCGGCGCGCTGGGGCGCGCTTTATGTGACCGAGGGCTCGCGGCTGGGCGGCGTGATGCTCGCCCGGCAGGTGGGGGAGGGGCTTCCCCGTGCCTATCTGGAATCCGGTTTCGCGGCAGGGGAGTGGCGGGATTTTCGCCATGCGCTCGATGCTGCGGCTGGCGATGAGGCATGGGTCGACCGCGCTGTTGTGGCGGCTGAGCAGGTCTTTGGACTATATCGTAGGGCCGCTTAGAGCAGGGCGACACTAAGCCCCTCCCCTGAAGGGGAGGGGGCCATTTCAGACTGTCAGAGTCTCGCCCTCAATCGGCGATCGGTGCGATCACGATGGCCCGCAATCCGGGCTGGTTGTCGTCATATTCGATCGAGCCCGACAGACGCTGCATCATCGCGGCCATCATCCGGCTGCCGAAGCCGCGCCCGTGACCGGGCTCTTCATCACCCTTGCCGCGCCCCTGATCGGCGACGATCAGGCGCAGGCGGTTGCCATATTGCTCCAGCGTGATCGTCACTGGGCCCGGCGTGCCGTCATAGGCATATTTGGTGGCGTTGATGATCAATTCGGTCGTCACCAGCCCCAGGTTGATCGCACGGTCGGTCGGCATCAGCACGGGCGCGAGGTCCAAGCGCATCATCGTCGCCCAGTCGCGGCCCATCGACTGCTTCATGTCGCCGACCAGCTCCTCCAGATAGCGGGCGAGGTCGACCGTCTGGATTTGGTCGTCGCGGTAGAGGCGGCGATGGACGAGCGCCACCGCCGACAGGCGTGCCTGCGCCTCGGTCAGCTGTTCACGGACACGCGGATCGTCCGCCGCCTTGGCCTGGAGAGACAGGAAGGACGAGACGAGTTGGAGGCTGTTCTGGACCCGGTGGTCTACCTCCTTCATCAGGACGTCCTTTTGCAGGAGCAGTGCTTCCTTGTCGTCGAGCGTGCGCTGCAAGGCGGTGTTCAGCCCGCGCAGGCGGTGGTTCTGCGCCGCGTCATGCAAGGCGCGGCGCAGGCGGTGGGCGGCCTCCACCTCTTCCATCGTCCAGCGGCGGGCGCGTCCGCGCACCGTCTCACGCCAGCTCTCGAACGATGTGCGCGGGTTGAGCGTGGCCTCGGGCGACAGGGCGACCGACTTGTGCGGATTGCCCGCCCATTCGACCTCTTCGACCTGCTCCGCGCGGAACCAGAGAAGGGTGACGCCACCATCGACCAGCGGCAGCGCCAGCACGCCCGCCGCCGTCGAAACGATTGCCGCCGCGTCGGGCATGACGGAGGGCAGTTCATGCGTGACGAAAAGCTCGCCGCCACCCCGGATTGCTGCCCAGCCGGCGATATCCAGGATGGCCAGATCGGGCGGGCAGGTGCCGTGCGCTTGCACCCGGCCCTGGTCAACGATGGCAAAGCCCGTCGCGCCCAGCATCGCCGTCATTTCGGGCATCAGGCGGCGGATGGCGGGGGCCGGATCGCCCAGGCCGATGATGCGTGGCAGCAAGCTGTCCTCGGCGGCGCGCAGGCGAAGCCGCTCGCGATAGAGTTCGGCCTCTTCGCGAGCGCGGATCTGCCGCGCCAGCGCGCCCGCCAGCGCGGCGGCGGCGGCGCGCAGGTCGGGCGACAGGCGGCGCGGGCTATAATGATGACAGGCGATCATGCCCCACAACACACCGTCCTTGACGATCGAGATGGAGGCCGAGGCCGCGACGCCCATATTCTTCAGATAGCGGACATGGATCGGCGACACGCTGCGCAGCGCGACGTCGCTCAGGTCGAGCGTCTCGAATCCCTCCGGCCGGATCGGCGCGGGGACGTAATCGACATCCGGGATGCAGCGCGTCCGGTTGCGGACGTAAAGGGCGCGCGCCTGTTTCGGAATGTCCGAGGCGGGAAAATGATGATGGAGGAAGGACGGCAGGCCAGCGCCGCGCGCCTCCGCCACCACGCGCCCGGCATCTTCGTCCAGAAAGCGATAGAGCATTACCCGGTCGAACCCGGTGAGCATCTGAAAGGTGGTGGCCGCGCGCTCGAACAGCATCGGCAGGTCGCCGGTCCGCTCGAAACTGGTGACCGCCGCGTCGAGCCAGGCCAGGGGACTGCCCGTGCCCCAGGGCGCATCGACGATCCCGGCCTCCAGTTCTACCAGTACCCGCTCGCCCCCGATCCGGTGCGCGGTAACGGCGAAGCGCTCAGCGATGCCGTCGACCGGTACGCCCGCAACGACCGATCCCGGCCCGATCGGCAGATGGGCGACCATGCGCGCCACATCCTCGCCCAGCAGCGTGGCGAGCGGCTGTCCCAGCCATTCCGGGGCCAGCCGCTCCTCGATCGCGCCCGCGCCTGCAACGACATTTCCCGTGGCCGCATCGACCACGAGCAACAGGCCATGGGGCTGGATCGCCCCGGGGATATGAATCGGCTCCCGATCGCAGGCAGTGATGTCCATGTTGGGATCGGTGGCGATGGGGCGCGTGGCCATCGGGCGAAAAATTCCTCTCTTCCCGCCACATGCCGGGTTTCCTACCCGGTTGCAAATTCGCGAATGGGACAATCGATCCGATACGGAACCAAGCTTTGGCCCAAAGTGGGAAGAAGCGGCGGCGTTGGAACGAAGATTGCGCGTTTGGGTAATTTCCGTTTAAAGCACGGCCACGGACTCAAAGAGCCGCCTGGAGAGGACATGATCGACGATTTCGACTTCGCGCTGGGCGAAAGTGCGGACATGATCCGCGAAGCGACCCGCCGTTTCGCGACCGACCGGATCGCGCCGCTGGCCGCGCGGATGGACGCGGAAGACTGGTTTCCCCGTGACCTATGGCCCGACATGGGCGCACTGGGCCTGCATGGCATCACCGTCGCGGAGGCCGATGGCGGCCTGGGCCTGGGCTATCTGGAACATGTCGTCGCGATTGAAGAAGTGTCGCGCGCCTCGGCCTCGCTGGGCCTGTCTTACGGCGCGCATTCCAACCTGTGCGTCAATCAGATCAGCCGTTGGGGCAATGCGGAGCAGAAGGCGAAATATCTGCCCGGCCTGATCTCGGGCGAGCATGTCGGCAGCCTGGCCATGTCGGAGGTTTCTGCGGGTTCGGACGTCGTGTCGATGAAGCTGCGCGCGGTGAAGGCGGATGGCGGCTGGGTGCTGAACGGCACGAAGTTCTGGATCACCAACGCCCCCTATGCCGAGACGCTGGTCGTCTATGCCAAGACGGGCGAGGGGAGCCGGGGCATTACCGCCTTCCTGATCGAGAAGGACATGGCGGGCTTTGCGATCGGCCAGAAGATCGACAAGATGGGCATGCGCGGAAGCCCGACCGCCGAGCTGGTCTTCAACGACTGTTTCGTCGGCGATGCGCAGGTGATGGGGCCGGTCAATGGCGGCGTCGGTGTGCTGATGAGCGGGCTCGACTATGAGCGTGCGGTGCTGGCGGGCATCCAGCTGGGCATCATGCAGGCGTGCCTCGACGTGGTCGTGCCCTATGTTCGAGAGCGGCGGCAGTTCGGCCGGGCGATCGGCGAGTTCCAGCTGATCCAGGCGAAGATCGCCGACATGTATGTCGCGCTCAATTCCGCCCGTGCCTATGTCTATGCGGTGGCGCGGAGCTGCGACGCCGGGCGCACCACGCGGTTCGACGCGGCGGGCGCGATCCTGCTGGCCAGCGAGAACGCGGTGAAGGTCTCGCTCGAGGCGATTCAGGCGTTGGGTGGCGCGGGCTATACCAAGGACTGGCCGGTCGAACGTTTCGCGCGTGATGCAAAACTGCTCGATATCGGGGCAGGGACCAATGAAATCCGCCGGATGCTGATCGGGCGCGAACTGATCGGCAAGCTCGAAAAGGTGGCGCAATGAGCCTTGGGGTGAAGTGATGGGTGCGGTTCTTCCCACGCGGATCGCGCGCGATGATGCGACGTTCCGCACCAACGCCGATCACAACCGGGCCCTCGCCGAGCGCCTCCGCGCCGATGTCGCCAAGGCTGGGCTCGGCGGTAGTAACGCCTCGCGCGAACGCCACATGGCGCGCGGCAAGCTGCTCCCTCGCGACCGGGTGGAGCAGTTGCTCGATGCGGGCTCGCCTTTCCTGGAAATCGGTCAGCTCGCCGCCAACGGCCTGTACGACGATGCGGTCCCCGGTGCCGGGGTGATTGCGGGCATTGGCCGGGTGCATGGCCGCCAGGTGATGATCCTCGCCAATGACGCGACGGTGAAGGGCGGCACCTATTTCCCGCTGACCGTCAAGAAGCATCTCCGCGCGCAGGAGATCGCGCTGGAGAACCGATTGCCTTGCATCTATCTGGTCGACAGCGGCGGCGCGAACCTGCCGCATCAGGCGGAGGTCTTTCCCGACCGCGATCATTTCGGCCGCATCTTCTTCAACCAGGCGCAGATGTCGGCGGCGGGCATCCCGCAAATCGCCTGTGTGATGGGCAGCTGTACGGCGGGCGGCGCGTATGTGCCCGCCATGTCGGACGAGACGGTGATCGTGCGCGGGCAGGGGACGATCTTCCTCGCCGGGCCGCCGCTGGTGAAGGCCGCGACCGGCGAGGTCATTTCGGCCGAGGAACTGGGTGGCGCGGACACCCATGGCCGCAAGTCGGGCGTGGTAGATCATGTCGCCGAGAATGACGATCACGCGCTGTCGATCGTCCGCGATATCGTCGAAACGCTGCCCCCGCAGAGCCTGCCTGACGTGAACCTCGCCGAGGCGGACGAACCGCTCTACCCGGCGGAGGAACTCTACGGCCTGATCCCGCAGGACGTGCGCGCGCCCTATGACGTGCATGAGGTGATCGCCCGGCTGGTCGACGGATCGCGTTTCCACGAATTCAAGGCGCTGTACGGCGCGTCGCTGGTCTGCGGCTTTGCGCATATCCACGGCAAGCCGGTCGCGATCCTGGCCAATAACGGCGTGCTGTTCTCGGAAAGCGCGCAGAAGGGCGCGCATTTCATCGAACTGGCCTGTCAGCGGCGCATTCCCTTGCTGTTCCTCCAGAATATCTCAGGCTTCATGGTCGGCGGTCGCTACGAGGCCGAGGGGATCGCCAAGCATGGCGCCAAGCTGGTGACGGCGGTGGCGACCGCGCAGGTGCCCAAGATCACCGTGCTGATCGGTGGCAGCTTCGGGGCGGGCAATTACGGCATGTGCGGGCGCGCCTATAGCCCTCGCTTCCTGTTCACCTGGCCCAATGCGCGGATCAGCGTGATGGGCGGCGAACAGGCGGCGAGCGTGCTGGCGACCGTGCACCGTGACGCCGACAGCTGGACGCCGGACGAGGCGGAGGCGTTCAAGGCCCCCATCCGCCAGCGTTACGAGGACGAGGGCAACCCCTGGTACGCGACCGCACGGCTGTGGGATGACGGTATCGTCGATCCGGCGCAGACACGGGATGTGCTGGGCTTGGCGCTGGATGCGTGTCTGAATTCGCCGATCGCGGAGGCGCCCCGGTTCGGGGTGTTCCGCATGTAATGGCGATGGACCTGACCATCGACGGCGCGACCCTCACGGACGAGGCCGATTTCCATGCCCGTATCCGCGAAACCTCGGGCGTCGAATGGTATGGCGGCAGTCTCGACGCCTTGTTCGACCTGCTGATCGCGGTCGTCGAGCCGCCGATTGCGCTGACCCTCACCAATGCGGCGGCGGCGCGCAAGGTGATCGGCGAGCGGTTCGATCGTATCCTGACCGTGATCTTTGACGCCATCGCCGAACGACCGGGTGCCATCACGTTGAAGCTGGAATCCTGATGATGAAGAGCCTCCTCATCGCCAATCGCGGCGAGATTGCCTGCCGCATCATCCGCACCGCGCGGGAGATGGGCCTGCGCACGATCGCGGTCTATTCCGAAGCCGATGCGCAGGCGCTGCATGTGCGACTTGCGGACGAGGCCATGCTGATCGGCCCGGCCCCGGCGCGCGAAAGCTATTTGGATGCCGCTCGCATCCTCGCCGCCGCACGCGAGAGCGGGGCGGAGGCGATTCATCCGGGCTATGGCTTTCTTTCCGAAAATACCGAGTTCGCCGAAAACGTAATCGCCGCCGGGCTGGTCTGGGTCGGGCCAAACCCCGACAGCATCCGCGCCATGGGCCTGAAGGATGCCGCCAAGGCGCGGATGATTGCCGCCGGTGTGCCCGTCACCCCCGGCTATCTCGGCGAGGACCAGAGTCCGGACCGCCTCGCCGCCGAAGCCGATGCGGTCGGCTATCCCGTGCTCATCAAGGCGGTCGCGGGCGGCGGCGGCAAGGGGATGCGCCGGGTCGACGACCCCGCCGCCTTCGCCGAGGCGCTGGCCTCCTGCCGTCGCGAGGCGGCGGCTTCGTTTGGCGACGACCGGGTGCTGATCGAGAAATATATCCTCTCGCCGCGCCATATCGAGGTGCAGGTCTTCGGCGACCGCCACGGGCGGGTGGTGCATCTGTTCGAGCGCGACTGTTCGCTGCAACGCCGCCATCAGAAGGTGATCGAGGAAGCCCCCGCACCGGGCATGGACGATGCGACCCGCGAGGCCGTCTGCGGTGCCGCCGTCCGCGCCGCACAGGCGGTGGACTATGTCGGCGCTGGTACGATCGAGTTCATCGCCGACGCCTCCGAAGGACTTCGCGCCGACCGCGTCTGGTTCATGGAGATGAACACCCGGCTTCAGGTCGAGCATCCCGTGACCGAGGCGATCACCGGCGTCGATCTGGTCGAATGGCAGCTGCGCGTCGCGGCGGGCGAGCCCTTGCCGATGGCGCAAGCGGACCTTGCCATTCACGGTCACGCCATTGAGGCCCGCCTCTATGCCGAGGACCCGGCCAAGGGTTTCCTGCCCGCCATCGGCACGCTGGAGGTGTTCGACCTCGGCGATGATCCCGCGATCCGCATCGACACCGGGGTCGAGGAAGGCGCGGAGATCACTTCCTGGTACGACCCGATGATCGCCAAGGTCATCGCCCATGGCGACACCCGCGACGAAGCGCGCGAGGCGCTGGCCGATGCGCTGGACGAAGCGGTGATCTGGCCGGTGCGCACCAATGCCGGGTTCCTGGTCCAGGCGCTCGACCATCCCGACTTCGCGAGCGGCCAAGTCGACACCGGCCTGATCGCGCGCGAGGGCGAGGCGCTGATGCCGCCCGCCGAGCCGTCCGAAGAGGCGCTGGCGGAAGCCGCCGCCGCTTTGATCGGGCAGGATGGCTTCTCTGGTTTCCGCCTGAACGCCGCGCCTCGGCGGAACGCACGCTTCCTGCTCGATGGGCGACCGATCACGGTCGATTTTAGCGAAGCGGGCGATGTGCCCCCGGCGCCGACCGACGAGGTGCTGATCTCGGAGGGCGGGCAGAGCTGGTCCTTCACCCGCTGGCGCGCCGATGGGCTGGCGGCGGGCGGGGCGGCGGACGGCGGTATCCTGTCGCCCATGCCCGGCCGGATCATCGCGGTCGCCGTGACCGAGGGGCAAGGGGTGAGCGCAGGCCAGCCGCTCGTCACGCTGGAGGCGATGAAGATGGAGCATGTCCTGACCGCGCCCTTCGACGGGGTGGTCACCGACCTGAAGGTCAAGACCGGTGGGCAGGTGGCGGAGGGGATCGCGCTGGTCCGCATCGTGGCAGAGGATGCGGCATGAGCGGGCGCTTCTTCGACGACTGGACGATCGGCGACCGGATCGAGCACCCCATCCGCCGCACCGTGACCGAGACGGACAATCTGCTGTTCTCGACCATGACCCATAACCCGCAACCGCTGCACATCGATGCGGAGGCGGCCAGGGCGAGCGAGTTCGGCCAGATCCTCGTCAACGGCACCTTCACCTTTTCGCTGATGGTCGGACTGTCGGTGGGGGAGACGACGCTGGGGACGCTGGTGGCGAACCTTGGTTACGACGAACTGGTCATGCCCGCCCCAGTGTTCCTCGGCGACACGCTGCGCGCGACGAGCGAGGTGACGGCCTTGCGCGAGAGCAAGTCGCGGCCCGGCGTGGGGCTGGTGACCTTCCGGCACGAGGCGCTGAACCAGCGGGGTGAAGTGGTGTGCCGGTGCCTGAGAACGGCCTTGGTGAAGAAGCGGGGCTAGGGGGCGCTTACAACCGCGTCCGAACCCCGATCCAGAGTGTCCGGGGCGTCGCCCGCTCGATCAGGCCCGTACCGCTATATGCCGCCTCGACCCGCGCATCGGCGAGATTCTCCGCCCGGGCCTCGATCAGCCAGCCGCGCACCACCGGCACCGCGGCATAGGCATCCAGCGTCGTCGCGGGCGCGAGCGAGCGGATATTCTGGTCGTCCTCATATTGTCGCCCGACATGGCGCAGCGTCCCGCTCAACACCGCCCCGCGTTGCTCCACCGCCAGAGTCCCCGAAAACTGGTCGCGCGGTGTCTGGGCCGGGCGCAGGCCGTCTAGCGGAGCGGCATTGCCCGACGCCTCCACCCGCGCATCGACATGCGACCAGGACGCGCGGGCGCTGAACGGCCCGGCGGCGGCATTGGCTTCCAGCTCGAACCCCTGGGATCGGATCGCATCGAGATTCTGCCGCATCCGGTACACGCCATTTGCCGCGACGAAGCCGACGCCGGGGAACGTCCCCGGCCCGCGCCCCATGGTCACATTGGCGATGGCATCGGTCAGCCGGTTGACGAAGTATGTGCCCGACAGCCGAACCCCCGTCGCCGGGGTCAGGTCGAAACCACCCTCGACCCCCTCGACATGCTCGGGGTTTAGCGCGGCATTGGCGGCGGTCGCATCGGCTCCCGCGCGGAACGGCCGGTAGAGTTCGTTGAGTGTCGGCAGCCGCCACCCGCGATAGGCCGCCGCCCGAAGGGTCAGTGGCTGCGCGACCCGCAGCGCCGCGCCCAGCCGCCCGGTAAATTCCTGGCCGGACCGGTTCGGAAAATCGGTGTCGGTCAGCACCGCGCCGGTTGCCAGCACGCCTTCATCCAGTCGTCCATTGCGGATGCGCCAGTCATCCACCCGCGCGGCGGCGGTGACGGTCAGCGCGCCCGCCTCGACACTGCCGTCGGCGAACAGCCCCATGGTGCGCGTCGCGCCGCCCGCCTCGCGTCGCCGGGTCGGACGTCCCGCGACATAGGTGTAGAGCTCCTGCGTTCGCCCGCTGGTGTCGCGGATATCACCGCCCAGCCGCAGTGTGATCGCATCACCGAGCGGCGGCGACACCTCGATCCGCCCGCCAAGGCCCGTGGCGGGGACATTATACTGGTCGAGCGTCAGCGTGGCCGCCGTTCGCGCGGCGTTCACGCTGGCATAGCGCGAGGCGAATTGCCGCGTCTGGACATAGGCCAGCGCCGACCAGCCCCAGCGCCCCCGCCCGACCAGCCGCACGCTGGCATCCGCGCCGTCCGAACGATTGTCGGTGAAGTCGGTCCCCCGATCGCGCGAGTCGTGAAAGGCGGCGAGGGTCATCTGCAACTCGGTGGCGGGTACGATCCCGATGACCCCGCGCGCCGCGCCCGAATATTGTTCGTAAGGCGCGGGCCGGTCGGCGGGGCCGCGTTGTCCCTCGACGATGGGCGTGAATCCGTCGCCGCGCGCATAGGCTCCCGACACCGTCAGGAAGCCGCCCTCCCGTACCAGGGAGGCTGCCCCCTGTGCATCGACCGAATGGCGGCTGCCATAGGAGAGGGCCATGTCCAGCGGGGACAGTTGATCGGGCGTCGCACTGTCCATCTCGATCGTGCCCGCCAGCGCGCCCGGCCCCCAGAAACCCGATCCGCCGCCGCGCGTCACCCGAATGCGCCCCAGCCGCCCGGTCGCATAGGCGGGAAACACCACCCAGCCACCGAACGGATCGGCCTGCGGCACGCCGTCCAGTACCAGCAGCGCGCGGCTCGACGCATTGCCGCCCAGGCCGCGCAACATGATTCCCTGTGAGGTCGGATGCGCCGAGCGGCTGTCCGATCGGCGAAACTGCTGGAGCCCCGCGACGTCGGCGAGGACATTTTCCAGCCGCTGTGAGGCGTTCTGCGTGATCCGGTTGCGGTCGATCATCACCACGTCCAGCGCCCGGTCGCCCGGCTGGTCGGCCAGGCCTCGTCCGGTGACGATGATGGTTTCGGGTTCGGTGGTTTGGGCGGAGAGAGTGGCGGGCGCGAGCGTGAGAGCGAGCAGAGGCAGGCGGTGGAATGCGGGCATGGTTTTTGGGGGTTCCCCTTTGCTCCCCTGATAGGGGTGTCATGATGGGAAGACGAATCGGATTGCTGTTGGCTCCACGCTTGTGAAATCCACGCCCCTCCCGCAAGCGGGAGGGGATGGG
>NZ_LDTE01000052.1 GCF_001476905.1 Sphingomonas sanguinis
TGGCGTGCTGGTGTACCTTGTGCTTATACTTGTGTAGTGGGCTGTGATCGCTGTGTGCTATGCTGAGGGTTAGCGTCGTGTGACTGGTCGTGTGTGATTGGTTCGTGGTCTGTTTTGTTGTTGTTTTTTTTTTCAAGCAGAAGACGGAATACGTTATCTGGTACGGTCTCGTGGGCTGGGAGATGGGTATAAGGGGAGGGGGTGGGGGAGGGCTCCGCCCCAAGCTATTTGCTCAGTCAGTCGCATCAAATCCTCCATCCCCGTTGCCAACCTGTTCCGGCTCCCCCAAATCACGATGGTGACAACACTCCCCCACCCCGCCCTTCATGCCAGCCATAGCGGTGTGTGGATTTCCACCGGGGGACAGACCCGTGCTGTCTCACGCGGCGAAGCGATCGGGCTGGCGTCCGAAACGCCGGTCATCCTGCTCAACGCGCCGTTGATCGGACAGCGCCTGGGTTATGCCGAACTGTCCGGGCTCGACATCCTCGAACTCTTTGCCTTTCTGCGCCCCGCCCAGTTCGCGGTCCCGACGCCGCACGGCCTCGCGCGCGCCTGCGGGCTGGAGCCGCCGGACAGCGATGCGGACGTGGCCGCCTTTCTGCTTCGGGCCACCGAAAAATTGCTGGCCATGCCGGACGGTGCATGGCCCGAGCGCGAAGGCGCCTGGACCGCCGCGCAGAGCCTCGCCCGGCTCCGCTGGCCCTGGGCGCCGCTGATCGGCCCACGCCTCGCCCGGCCGGAGCGCAACGAACGCTGGTTGTTCAGCGCACTGCCCGAATGGGAGGAGGACGCCCCCCGCGCCGCCCCGCGCACCATCGACCTGCCTCCGCAGGATTCGGAAGAACGGCTACGACGTCTGACCGGCGACGGCGCTGAGGAACGCCCGGGCCAGCGCGCCTATGCCGCCGCCGTCACCGCCGCCTTCGCGCCGCGCGCCGTTCGGGACACACCCAATATGGTACTGGCCGAGGCGGGGACCGGCATCGGCAAGACGCTCGGCTATCTCGCCCCCGCCAGTCTCTGGGCCGAGCGCGCGGGCGGCGCGGTGTGGATATCCACCTATACCAAGGCGCTGCAACGCCAGTTGAGCGGCGAAACCGCGCGCATCTTCCCCGATGCCGTGCTGCGCAAGGAACGCGTCGTCACCCGCAAGGGCCGCGAGAATTATCTGTGCCTGCTCAACCTGGAGGACGCGCTGCAAGGCGGGTTCGCCGGGCGGGCGGCGGTGCTGGCGCAACTCGTCGCACGCTGGGCGGCCTATACCGCCGATGGTGACATGGTCGGGGGTGACCTGCCCGGCTGGTTGACCACCTTGTTTCGCCGCAACGGATCGGCCGCGCTGACCGATCGACGGGGCGAGTGTGTCTATGCCGGCTGCCCGCATTACCGGAAATGCTTCATCGAACATGCGGCGCGCGCGTCGGTGCAGGCGGATATCGTCATCGCCAACCATGCGCTGGTCATGGTCAACGCCGCACGCGGTCGTGAGACACAGACGCGGCCGACCCGTTATGTCTTCGACGAGGGCCATCACCTGTTCGACGCGGCGGACTCGATGTTCGCCACCGCACTGACCGGGTCCGAGACGATCGAACTGCGCCGCTGGATACTCGGCCCCGAAGCCGGGTCGCGCGGTCGTCGCCGGGGCCTCGCTGCCCGACTGTCTGATGTCGCCAGTTATGACGAAGGCGGCAACCGCGCGATCGGCGATGCGGTGCAGGCGGCACATGCGCTGGCGAGCGAAGGTTGGCTGGGGCGACTGGCGGAAGGCCAGCCCTTCGGCCCGATCGAGACATTGCTGGCGGCGGTACGCGGCCTGGCCTTTGCCCGCGCCGAACAACCGGGCGATGCGGGTTATGGGCTGGAGACCGAGCTGGCCGATCCCTCGCCCGCGCTGATCGAAGCCGCCGGGCCCGCCGCCCATGCGCTCGACGCCCTACTACGCCCGCTCGTGACCTTGGGCCAGCGGTTGGAGGCGGTGTTGCAGGAAGCGCCCGACTGGTTGGACGGACAAGCGCGCGCGCGGGTGGAAGGCGCGATCGCCTCGATCGCATGGCGCGCGGAGACGGTGGCGGCGTGGCTGTCGCTGCTCGCGCGGATCGGCGGCCCGGTCGATCCCGATTTCGTCGACTGGCTCGCGGTCGATCGGGTCGAGGGACGCGAATATGATATCGGGCTACATCGCCACTGGCTCGACCCCACCCGCCCCTTTGCCGAGATCGTGCTTAAGCCCGCCCATGGCGCGCTCGTCACATCGGCGACCTTGCGCGCTGGGGGAGATTGGGACGTGGCGGAGGCGCGGACGGGCGCGCCGCATCTGGCGCGTGGCCCGGCCCATTTCGTCGCGGAAAGCCCGTTCGATTATCCGACGCGCGCCGAGGTGCTGATCGTCACCGATGTGAAGCGTGGCGACATTCCCCAACTCGCCAATGCCTATGCCCGGCTGATCGCGGCGGCCAAGGGCGGGACGCTGGGGCTGTTCACCGCGATCCGCCGGTTGCGCGGCGTGCATGGCCGCATCGCCGACCGGCTGGCCCGCGAGGGGCTGGCGCTGCACGCGCAGCATGTCGATCCGATCGACACCGGCACGCTTGTGGATATCTTTCGCGACGATCCATCTGCGTCGCTGCTCGGCACCGATGCGTTACGCGACGGGGTGGACGTGCCCGGCTCGTCGCTTCGGCTGGTGGTGATGGAGGGTGTGCCCTGGCCCAAGCCGACCGTGCTGCACGCCGCGCGTAAGCTGGCGGGCGGCGGCAGCGCCTATGACGATCGGATCGTCCGCGCGCGGCTGGCCCAGGCGTTCGGGCGACTGATCCGGCGCGCCGATGATCGCGGGGCGTTCGTGCTGCTGTCCGCCGCCATGCCGTCACGGCTGCTCGACGCCTTTCCTCCCGGTGTCGCGATTTCACGTGTGACACTCGACGAAGCCGTCGCGCGGGTGGCGGGGCGGCTTTCCTCGGACGCGGGGATCGGGCATGGAGGGAGCGACATCCTGCCAGCCGCCGCCCCGGAGACTTCGATCCGATGAAGACGCTGACGCTCCTTCGCCATGCCAAATCGAGTTGGGACGATCCGGTCGCGCGCGACTTCGACCGGCCGCTCAATGCCAAGGGGCGGCGCGCCGCGGCGATGATCGGGCGGGAGCTGAAGTCGCTGGCGTTCGAATTCGATCACATCCTCGCCTCCCCCGCTATTCGGGTGATGGAGACACTGGACGAAGTGTGGGGCGGTTACGGCCGTCGACTGGAGCCGGTCTGGGACAAGGCGCTGTATCTCGCGTCCGCCGCCAGCCTGCTTGATCAGGTTCATGCCCTGCCCGACACGGCGGAGCATGTGTTGATGGTCGGGCATAATCCGGGGCTGGAGGATCTGGTCCTCGACCTGACCCTGGACGGCGAGTTGCGGGAGCGGGTGGAGGACAAATATCCGACCGCGACGGTGGCGCAGATGACGCTGCCGGTGGACCGCTGGGCCGAGGCGCGGTCGCATAGCGCAACGCTGGAGGCGTTCATCCGGCCGCGCGATCTGGACCCGACGCTGGGGCCGGATGCGCCGTGAAGCCCTGCCGATCGCCCAAATCCCATTCCTCCCCTTGCAGGGGAGGAATGAAGAAAAGGACGGCGCTTATCCCTTTCCTTCCAACTTTGCCTTCAGCCCAGCCAGTGCGCCGAGCGGGCGAGCCTCGTCCTCGCTGATAACCCCTGCTTCCTTCAGCACCGCTGCGGCGTTCGGGCTGCGCGGAAAGGGATCGAGCGACAGGGCCATGGTTTCGGCCGCCGCTTCGCCCAGGTCGATCGTGCCGCCCTCGATCTCGATCGTGTCGAGCGAGTCCTCGGATAGCTCGATTTCCTCGTCACCGCCATGGGTGGAGGGTTCGACGAAACGCAAGGCGACCGGCTCGTCGACCTTGGCGGGCACGGGATCGCCGGTCACCGAACAGGGCTGGACCACCGACCCGCGTACCGTGCCGGTCACCAGGATACCCGCCGCATCGCGCCGCACGACCAGCTCCGCCGACAGCGCATCCACCGACAGCAACCCGAACCGTCCCGCCAGCGCGCGGCGTTCGTCGGGGGTGGTGTCGATCGACACCGGCTTTTCGCGCTCGCCTATCGTGTCGATCTTTTCGGGGCGGCTCCATTCGGGGGTCACGGCAATTCTCCAAGGGTGAGGCGGGCGAGCGAAACGTCCGCCAGCCGCTCATGTAGGGTGCGAAGCGCGCCGCGAACATGGGAAACCGCACTCGGCGCGTCCGGCGCCTCGCCGCGATAAAGGTTGCGGACCAACGCCGCGTCGAAGCTGGCGTCATCCCCGGCCAGTCCCTCGCGATAGGCCGTCAGGCGACCGCCCAGCATCGCCATCATCCGGCCGATATGCTTGCCAACCACGATGTCGCCGATACCCAGCTCGCGCAGTTGCCCGTCCATGTCGGTGACGAAGCGTTCGGTGATGCGCGCCGCCAGGCTCGCGCCCGCATCTTCGGCCTCCAGTCGGATCAGGACCAGCGACAGCATGGCGGCGATCATGTCGAACCGGCCATCGACCGTATCGGGCACCGCGCCATCCAGATACCAGTGCGGTTCGCGCGCGCGCAGGACCACCGCATTGTAGAGCGGCAGCGCCTCGTCCCCATCGCGGCCGAAATAGCGCGCGATCCCCTGCTTCAGCCAGCCCAAGGCCATGCGCCCCTCCCTCTCTGCTCGCGCGGCCAATGCCAGCGCGAATTGCTTGTATGCGCCTTTCCCTTGGCATATCGAGGGGGTGACGGTCGAGCGGATCGACCGCCTGTATACCCGCCTGTGCGGCCGCGATCCCGGCCCGGAGATGATGATGAGCGTTTCTACCACCCGTGCCCTCGGGCTCGGCCTGGCGATGGTCCTGGCCGCGTCCGCCTGTACGCCCCTGCGGTCGCATCAGGGTTATGTGGTCGATGTCGATCTCGTCAACTCGATCCAGCCGGGCGTCGACAACCGCCAGTCGGTGCTCCAGACGCTGGGCACGCCGACGATCACCAGCCAGTTCAACGGCGGCGACTGGTATTATGTCGCGCGGGACAGCCGCAACCTGGGCTATACCCTGCCCCAGCCTTCGTCGCAGATCACGCTGCAGATCAGCTTCGACCAGGCGGGCAACGTCACGACGATCCGTCGCGCCGGTCTGGATCAGGTCGCCGACATCTCGCCCTATGGCAAGACGACGCCGACCCTGGGTCGCCAGCGTGGCTTCTTCCAGGATCTGTTCGGCAATATCGGTGCGGTGGGTGCCCCCGGCGCCGGTGGCGCACCCGGCCAAGGCGGTGGCGGACGCACCCGGCCGTAAGGGCCAATCCCTCTCCCATCGCCGAGCCCCGACAGAGCGGGAGAGGCCATGGGCATCATCGATAGAACGACCCCGTTTGGCCGCGTCGCGTGTTAAGCAACGACGCGGCCGTGCCGTGCTTGGACCGGCACGATCCCGAAAGGGGGTGGGATCGGGCCTGCTAACGCCCCAAAACGAAAATGGGTTCGCCAGCGGGCCTGTTTGCCGCCAGCGAACCCATCAAACCGTAGCGTCGGAGGGGAACTGAGCCCCCGCCCCTTACTGATTCATCGAGTCGAAGAAATCCTCGTTGGTCTTCGAGTTCTTCATCTTGTCGAGCAGGAACTCCATCGAGTCGATCGTGCCCATCTGCATGAGGATGCGGCGCAGCACCCACATCTTGGACAGCTTGTCCTTTTCGACCAGCAGCTCTTCCTTGCGGGTGCCCGACTTGCCGACGTCCATCGCGGGGAAGATGCGCTTGTCGGCCACCTTGCGGTCGAGGACGATTTCCGAGTTGCCGGTGCCCTTGAACTCTTCAAAGATCACTTCGTCCATGCGGCTGCCCGTGTCGATCAGCGCGGTGGCGATGATCGAGAGCGAACCACCCTCCTCGATGTTGCGCGCCGCGCCGAAGAAGCGCTTGGGCCGCTGGAGCGCATTGGCATCCACACCGCCGGTCAGCACCTTGCCCGAGGACGGGACCACGGTGTTGTAGGCGCGGCCCAGACGGGTGATCGAGTCGAGCAGGATGACGACATCCTTCTTGTGCTCGACCAGGCGCTTGGCCTTTTCGATCACCATCTCGGCGACCTGGACGTGGCGCTGTGCCGGTTCGTCGAAGGTCGAGGACACGACCTCGCCGCGCACCGAGCGCTGCATGTCGGTGACTTCTTCCGGACGCTCGTCGATGAGGAGGACGATCAGGAAGACTTCGGGGTGGTTGTCGGTGATCGCCTTGGCGATGTTCTGCAGCATCACCGTCTTACCCACGCGCGGGGGTGCCACGATCAGCGTGCGCTGGCCCTTGCCCTGGGGCGAGACAATGTCGATGACACGCGCCGACTTGTCCTTCTGGGTCGGGTCGGCGGGGTCGAGGATCAGCTTCTGCTCGGGGTAGAGCGGGGTCAGGTTGTCGAAATTGACGCGGTGGCGAACGGCTTCCGGATCATCGAAATTGACGCTCGTCAGCTTGGTCAGCGCGAAATAGCGCTCGCCGTCCTTGGGCGCGCGGATTTCGCCTTCCACCGTGTCGCCGGTGCGCAGACCGTGCTTGCGCACCTGGTTGGGCGAGACATAGATGTCGTCAGGTCCGGCCAGATAATTGGCTTCCGGCGAACGCAGGAAACCGAAGCCGTCCGGCAACACCTCGATCGTACCCAGGCCCATGATCTGGTCGCCCTTTTCCGCCTGCTCCTTCAGGATGGCGAACAGCAGGTCCTGCTTGCGCAGCGTGGACGCGCTCTCGACCCCCAATTCCTCGGCCAGCTGCACGAGGTCGGCGGGGGTTTTCTTCTTGAGGTCTTTCAGATGCATGATCGGTCCGGATGGTCGGAGGGCGTCGGTCGGCGAGGATCGCGGCGAAACGAGGCTGTCGATAAGGAAGCGTACCCGACGCGAGGACCGCGCCGTACATCTTGCGAGTTAGGATTCGGGGAACCCCAAGTCAATGGGGAATACCCAACGCCCCATGAGACTCACGCCCCTCCCGTAGACGGGAGGGGATGGGGGAGGGATAAGAGGTCAGAACGGCTTGATGACCACCAGCACGACGATGATCGTCGCCGCCAGCGCAGGCACTTCGTTGATCATCCGCAATTGCTTGCCGCTGAGCTTCATCTTACCCCGCGCCAGCTTCTTGGAATAGCCGACCATCCAGCCATGATAGCCGCTGAGCAGCAGCACGAAGGCCAGCTTGGCGTGCAGCCACCCCAGCCCCGGCACGCCTGAGAACAGACCCAGCGAGCCCGCCAGCAACAGCCCCAGCACCCACACCGCGATCATCGCGGGCGTCAGGATGATGCTGCGTAGCTTGCCCTCGCGCTCGACCCAGCGCGCAGCGTCGGTGGCATCCCCCGCGACCAGCGCCTCCTGATGATAGACCAGATAGCGCGGCATCATGAACAGCCCGGCCATCCAGAAGATCACGAAGATGATATGCGCCGCCTTCACCCATTCATAGGCGGCCCCCAACAGTCCGATCATCGGTTGTTCCTCACACGGGCGATCAGCCGTTCGACATGCGCGATCGGCGTGTCGGGCAATATGCCATGGCCCAGGTTGAAGATATGCGGCCGCTCGGTGAAGGCCGCCAGGATGCGATCCACCGCGCCGTCCAGCGCCTCGCCCCCGGCGATCAGCGCCAGCGGATCGAGATTGCCCTGCACCGGCAAACCTTCGGGCAGATAGGTGTCGGCCCAGACCGGATCGACCGTTTCGTCCAGTCCGACCGCGTCCACGCCGGTTTCCCGCGCATAAGCGGGCAGCTTGCCCCCGGCGCCCTTGGGGAAACCGATCACCGGCACACCCGGACAGCGCGCCCGGAAACCCTCCACGATCGCCGCATTGGGCGCGATCACCCAGCGCTCGAACTGCGCCGGCGACAGCGAACCGGCCCAGCTATCGAACAGCTGCACCGCCTCGACGCCGTTTTCGACCTGTCCCGCCAGATAATCGATGGTCATGGCCACGATCGCATCGATGACCGCCCCGAACCCCGCCGGGTCGGCATAGGCGAAACGCCGCGTCTCGCCCTGGTCCTTCGACCCCTGCCCCGCCACCATATAGGTCGCGACCGTCCAGGGAGAGCCTGCAAAGCCCAGGAAGCCGGTCTGGGGCGGCAACTGCGCCTTCACCCGCGCGACCGTGGCATAGACGGGCTCCAGCCGCTCTGGGGCCCGTGTGAGGGCATTCAGTGCATGATCGACCAGCGCAGGTGCCAGACGCGGCCCCTCCCCCGCCCCGAAGCTCAGATCCTGGCCCAGCGCCCAGGGAACCATCAGGATGTCGGAGAACAGGATCGCCCCGTCAAAACCGAAACGACGGATCGGCTGCAACGTCACCTCCGCTGCGGCTTCCGGATCGGTGGCGAGCGCCAGGAACCCGCCCTTCTGCGCCCTCAGTTCGCGATACTCGGGCAGATAGCGTCCGGCTTGGCGCATGAGCCATAGGGGGGGTGTCGCCAGCCGCTCACCCTTCAACACGGAAAGCAGCGATTTTCGAATCGAAACGTCGGTCAGGGGACCCCCCTTCTTCTATTAAAGAAGATTCTAAGAATGGATTGTTGAAGTGGTTGGCACGTTGGTTGTCGGGATTATGCGGCTCTCCCCGTTATGCCAACACGTTGACTCATGGGGAATCGCCGATTCAACGGGATTCGGATTCATCGCCCCCATAACTCACAGGCTGTGGAAAAGAATCGGGCCTGTGGGATTCGATGTGGACGAATCATCGCTTATCCACCGCCGGTCCGTCGCTTGGCCGGTCGGCAAAGTTACGCTACCGATTCGTGACACGTTATCCACAGAGTCATTCGCCCGCCCATGACGACGCGCCTCCACCTCCATCTGCTGTCCGATTCCACCGGCGAGACGCTGGAGAACATCGCCAAGGCGGCGCTGGCGCAATATGACGATGTGGAAACCGTCCGCCATTTCTGGCCGATGGTCCGCACCGAAAGCCATCTGGAGCGCATCCTGCAAGAGATCGCGCAGAATCCGGGGCTGGTCATCTATACGCTGGTGAACCCGGTGACGCGGCGGGTGCTGGAAAGCCGGTGCCACGCGCTGGGGCTGCCGACGGTCGCGCCGCTCGATCCGGTCAATGCCGCGCTGTCGGGACTGCTGGGCGTGCAGGCCAAGATGCGCCCAGGCCGCCAGCATGTCTTGGACGCTGCCTATTTCGCGCGCGTCGATGCGATCCAGTTCACCATTGCGCATGACGACGGCATCGCGTGGGAGGAATGGGAAGAGGCCGATATTGTGCTGGCCGGGGTCAGCCGTTCGTCCAAGACGCCGACCTCCATCTATCTCGCCAATCGCGGCTACAAGACCGCCAACATCCCGATCGTGGTCGAAAGCCCCCCACCCCCGTCGCTCTACACGCTGAAGAAGCCGCTGGTCGTCGGCCTGACCACCAGTGCCGACCGGCTGATCGCCATTCGCCGCAACCGCCTGCTCTCGCTCAACCAGGCGCCCGACACCGATTATGTCGAGCAGGAGGCGGTGAACCGCGAACTGACCTTCGCGCGCCGGATGTTCGCCGACAATGACTGGCCGGTGATCGACGTCACCCGCCGCTCGATCGAGGAGACGGCGGCCGCGATCATCTCGCTCGTCAATCAAAGGAAGCCCGCATGATCATCCTGGCCTCGCAAAGCGCCTCGCGCCGGGCGATGCTCGACGCCGCCGGGGTCGCCTATGAAGCGCTGCCCGCACGGGTCGACGAAGCGGGCGTCAAGGCGGCGATGGCGGGGGCTTCTCCTCGCGATCTGTCCGATGCGCTCGCCGAGATGAAGGCGGTGAAGGTGTCGGCGAATGCCGGGCCGGTGCCGGTGCTGGGATCGGACTCGATCGTGGCGCTCGCCGACGGCACGCTGCTCGACAAGCCCGAGAGCCGCGAACAGGCGGCCGAGCATCTGGCGCGGATGAGCGGCGGCAGCCACGAACTCTGGAGCGCGGCGGTCGTCGCCGAACATGGCCGCCCGGTCTGGCGGCATGTCGAGCGGGCGAAACTCCATGTCCGGCCGCTGTCGGGAGCCTTTATCGACCGCTATCTGGATCAGGAATGGCCCGAGATTGCGGGCTGTGTCGGCTGTTTCCGGATCGAGGGGCCTGGCGTGCAGCTCTTTTCGCGGATCGAGGGGAGCCACTTCACCATTCTCGGCATGCCGCTGCTGCCGGTGCTCGGCTATTTGCGTGAGCGCGGCTGGATGGCGGCGTGATGGCCAAGCCCTATGCAGAGGTGATCGGCGACCCGATCAGTCACAGCAAATCCCCGAAAATCCATGGTTTCTGGCTGAACGCGCTGGGGATCGAGGCGGAGTATCGCGCCACCCACGTCACCCCGGACGCGCTGCCTGCCTATTTCGCCGAGCGGAAGCGCGATCCGGACTGGCGCGGCTGCAACATCACCGTGCCGCACAAGATCGCCGCACTCGATCATGTCGAGGATCGCGAGGATGTGCGGACCGCGATCGGTGCGACCAACACCGCGTTTCGCGACGCGGACGGCGCTTTGGTCGGGACCAACACCGATGCGGCGGGATTTGCGGCACCGCTGAAGCCCTATGATCTGGCGGGCAGGCCGGTGACGGTGATCGGGGCAGGGGGAGCGGCGCGCGCGGTGCTGTTCGCGCTGGCCGAGATCGGCGTCGGGCCGGTGACCCTGTTTAACCGCAATGTGGATAAGGGGGCGGCGCTGTTGTCGTCCTTTGGACTGGAGGGCCGGGCCTTGCCCATCGGTGACCCCGTTCCGCCCGGCGCCCTGGTGGTCAACGCGACCAGCCTGGGAATGACCGGCCAGCCGCCGCTCGACCTGGATCTGTCGGCGCTACCGCCCGAGGCCGTGGTCTACGACATCGTCTATGCGCCACTGGAAACCGACTTGCTGGCGGCGGCGCGGGCGAGGGGGCTGGCGACGATCGACGGGCTGGAAATGCTGATCGGCCAGGCGGCGGTGGCATTCGAGCGGTTCTTTGGGGTGGCGCCGCCGCGCGACCGGGACGGCGAACTGCGCAAGATCCTGCTCGGATGATCGTGCTGGGTCTCACCGGCTCGATCGGCATGGGCAA
Source organism: Sphingomonas sanguinis (assembly GCF_001476905.1). Classification (GTDB taxonomy): domain Bacteria; phylum Pseudomonadota; class Alphaproteobacteria; order Sphingomonadales; family Sphingomonadaceae; genus Sphingomonas; species Sphingomonas sanguinis_B. The sequence continues at coordinate 11,096 of NZ_LDTE01000052.1, forward strand.
GTCGACCGTCGCGCAGATGTTTCGCGACGAAGGCGTGCCGGTGTTCGACGCCGATGCCTGTGTGCACGGCTTGCAGGGGCCCGGTGGAGCACTGGTCGCGGCGATCGAGTCGGCCTTTCCCGGCACCACCGGACCCGATGGCGTGAATCGGGCCGCGCTGGGCCGCGCAGTGCTGGGTGATGACTCCGCGATGCGCCGACTCGAGGCGATCGTGCACCCCGCCGTTCAAGCCGAGCGCACGGCCTTTCTGACGGCCCATGCCGACGCTTCGCTGGTGGTGGTGGACGTGCCGCTTTTGTTGGAAACCGGCGGTGATAAGGCTGTGGATAAGGTGTTGGTGGTTTCGGCAGAACCGGCCGTGCAAGAGGCCAGGGTGTTGGCAAGACCCGGCATGACGAAAGAGAAATTTGCCGCGATTCTCGCGCGTCAGCTGCCCGATGTGGAAAAGCGGGCGCGCGCCGATCACATCATCGCGACCGACATTCCACTGGCCGAAACCCGCGAAAAAGTCCGCGCGCTGATCACTTGCATGCGGGACTCCGAAGGCCGATAGTCGGGGAATGAGAGAGATCGTTTTCGACACCGAAACGACAGGGTTCAAATTTTCGGAAGGCGACCGGCTGGTTGAAATCGGCTGTGTCGAACTGGTCAACCGGGTCGAGACCGGTCGCACCTATCACGCCTATTTCAATCCCGAACGGTCGATGCCCGCCGAGGCACAGGCGGTCCACGGATTGTCGGATGCGTTCCTGAAGGACAAGCCGGTCTTTGCCGAGGGTGTGGCCGCGTTCCTGGACTTTATCGGCGACGCGCCGCTGATCGCGCATAACGCGACCTTCGACTTCGGCTTCATCAATGGCGAGCTGGGCGCGCTGGGCTTTCCGCATGTCGATGAAAAGACGCGGATGGTCGACACGCTGGCGATCGCGCGCAGCAAGCATCCGGGCGCCAAGCATACACTCGATGCGCTCTGCTCGCGCTATGGCATCGACCGTTCGCACCGTGTGCTGCACGGCGCGCTGCTCGACGCGCAGCTGCTGGCGCAGGTCTATGTCGAGCTGATGGGCGGGCGGCAGATCGGCCTGGGCCTGCTCGCCGACTCCGTCGAGGAGAGCGGGCCGGTAATCGTCGCCCGTGCGCCCGCCAAGGTCCGCCCGCCGCGCACTTTCCGGCCGAGCGAGGCGGAACTTGCCGCCCATGCGACGTTTCTAAAGGACATAAAAGATCCGGTTTGGGGGGCCGAGGCGTCCGGTTGACGCCACGGGACAGGCCAAAAAGACCGTCCCATCAGAGTGCATCAAGGAGAAGACGATGGATATCCGGATTTCTGGTCATCAGGTCGAAACGGGCGACGCGCTGCGGACCCATGTGACGGACCGGCTTCAGGGTATCGCCGAGAAATATTTCGCCCGCGCCATCTCGTCCGAGGTGACGTTCGGCAAGGGCCCGCATGACGTCGGGTTCAAATGCGATATTGTGATGCACGTCACCCGTGGTCTGGTCCTGAAGGGCCGTCATGATGCGCAGGACGCGCATCTCGCCTTTGACGGCGCCGCGACCAAGATCGAAAAGCAGTTGCGCCGTTATTCGCGCCGCTTGAAGGATCGTAACCAGGGTCAGGCGATCGAACTGGCCGAGGCCGGGGCCTATGACGCAGGCTATACCCTGTTCGCCGAACAGATCGATGAGGACGAGGCGGGCGATGCACCCCTGATCATCGCCGAGACCCGTGTCGATATTCCCGATGCCAGTGTCTCGGATGCGGTCATGATGCTTGACCTGCGCAATACTGCGGCCCTGTTGTTCAAGAATTCGGGGACGGGTTCGTATAATATGGTCTATCGCCGGGGTGACGGAACCATCGGCTGGGTTGAGCCACAACGGGGCAGCACGGCTGGATAAGCTCTATCGTTCTTCCGCGCGGGCCGCTAATAGGCGGGCCGCGCGGGGGCGCTTCGGAAAGACCATGAACGATTTCAGCGATCTGTTGCGCCACGACACGGTGCTGGCCGGACTCACGGCCGCGAACAAGAAGAGCCTGTTCCAGACTCTAGGCACCGCTGCGGCGGGTCCGGCGGGACAGGATGCCAAGCTGTTGGCCGATGTCCTGACCGAGCGCGAAAAGCTGGGCTCCACCGGTTTCGGCGGGGGGATCGCCATTCCGCATGGCAAGGTGGCGGGGCTGGAGCAGATCGTCGGCGTGTTTGCGCGGCTGGCCCAGCCGGTCGATTTCCAGGCGGTGGACGACATGCCGGTCGATCTGGTCTTTGCGATGTTCTCGCCCGCCGATGCGGGGTCCGCGCATCTGAAGGCGTTGGCGCGTGTATCCCGGCGGCTGCGCGACAAGGGCTTCGTCGCCAAGTTGCGCGGGGCGGGCTCGCCCGATGCGATCTGGGCGCTGCTGACCCAGGACGAGGCGCGTGACGCCGCGGCCTGAGGGCGAGGCCGCGCATTTCCGGGCGCTCGAGACGCTCTATGCGGAGGCCCCGATCAACCGCCTGTTTGAATCGACGCTGGACATTCCCGAACCCGGTATCGCGCGGATACGCTTTCACGTCGATGAGCGTCATTATCACGCGGCCGGAGCGGCGCATGGCACGAGCTATTTCAAGATGCTCGACGATGCCGCCTTCTATGCCTGCAACAGCCTGGTCACCGACCGTTTCCTGCTGACGACGCAATTCAACCTGCTGCTCACCCGTCCGATGAAGGCGGGGGAGGTGGTGGCCGAGGGGCGCTGGGTCAGCGGGCGGCGGCGGGTTTTCGTTGCCGACGCACGGCTGATCGATGCGCAGGGCGAGGAAGTCGCACGCGGCACCGGCACCTTCATGCGCTCGCAGATCGCGCTCGCCGGGCTGCCGGGGTATCGGACCGCCTGATACGATGGACGACCGCCTGCCCAGCCATATGCTGGTCACCGCCCTGCTCCGCCGGATGAACGATAGCGGCGGCATGGGCATGGTGCTGGCCAAGGGCGATGCGCAGGGTGGGGGCATCCTGGTGATTATCGTCGATGCCGACCGGCGCGAGCGCGTCATGGAACGCGGCATCGGTCCCGACGGTCGAACCACCCTGATCGACTCGACGCCTGCAAACGATATTTTAAGCTATTGGCAGAGGCGTCGGGCGCGCGATCCCGATTTGTGGGTGGTCGAACTGGATGGCGCTGCGGCGGAACGGTTCACCGCTGAAACGATCCTGCAACATTGACGAACGCGGCCGGATCGGCCACGACCCCCCCATCGTAATTTCGCGTTGTGCTTATCGGGTGCGATCCGGTGGGTTACGCAGTCGGGGGGAAGCCCGGACGAGCGCCTTTGGGCAATGCTCGGGTCCGTGATCCAACCGCATGTCTGTTTGAGTGAATGACCGTTTTCAAGCGAGTCGCGGCGTCCGCTGCCATGGCTCTATCTCTGGCGGGTCTTCTCGCCACCAGCACCCCCAGCCTCGCGACCAACGTTGCCGGTGCTGCTGCCACTCCAGTCAGTGCGATGACTGTTTCCGGGATCAACGTCGCCGATGTTGCGATGGTTCCCCAGAGCGCCCGGGCCACCATGTCCGCGCTCCCCGATTTTTCCCAGATTTCTGAAGTCGATGACGACAGCGAATATGACTCGCTGGCCGACGCCGTGGCCGACCAGGACGAGATCGCGTCGAGCGAAGAGCTCCGCTGTCTGGCCGGTGCCATTTATTTCGAAGGTCGCGGTGAACCGCTGGCGGGTCAGCTCGCCGTCGCCCAGGTCATCCTGAACCGCACCAAGTCGGGCCGTTTCCCGACCGACGTCTGCAACGTTATCAAGCAGCGCGGCCAGTTCAGCTTCGTGCGTGGCGGCGAAATCCCCGCGGTCAGCCCGTCGCGCAGCGCTTATCGCACCGCCGTCGCGGTCGCCAAGGTCGCTCTGGCCCAGGCGTGGGACAGCACGGCCGGTAAGGCGCTGTACTTCAACACGCCGGGCAACCGTCCGGGCGTGCGTGTCCAGAAGGTCGCCGCGATCGGCAACCACATCTTCTATCGTTGACGGTCATGGCCCTGATTAAGGGCCTGTTTTTTGCCTGAGCCCCTCGGGGCTTTGCAAATGTTCGTCAAATGTTCTAAGCGGGTGGCATGTTGGACATGCCGCCCGCTTCGTGTGTCGACGATCCGCTATCGCCACTTTGCGCCGCCGATGTCGCGCGGGGCGTGACCCGGATGCTGCTCCGCCACGACCTGATCACCATTCCCGAAGTCCCGCTGGAGGGCGGCCGCCGCGCCGACCTGATGGCGCTCGACGCGCGGGGACACGTCGTCGTCGTCGAGATCAAGGTGTCGCGCGCCGACATGCTGGGTGACGGCAAATGGCCGGACTATCTGGCGCATTGCGACCGCTTCTACTGGGCGGTGCCCGCCGGATTCGACTGGTCGCCGCTCGACAGCGCGGCGTTCCTGCCCGAGCGGACGGGGATCATCGTCGCGGACCGCTATGACGCGGCGATCATACGCGAGGCGCATAGCGTGCCGCTGCCTGCGCATGTGCGGAAGAAGGCGACGTTGAATTTCGCAAGACGGGCGGGGCGGCGGATGATCGGGCTGACCGATCCCGATGCGGGGATGTGAATGGGGGTGGGGGGCGCCCGCCTTTATCTCACCGCGTCAGAACCAACGTCACGACCGACTGCGGCGGTGCGACGTTCCCCGCCACTTCCGTTGCCTTATGTCCTGCATCGGTCACGATCATCCGCCGCTGCCAACGCCCCGGCACCGTCACGGTCAGCGGTCGTGGCGACAGGCCCGGATTGACGTGAACCAGTACCAGCCGCCGTCCATCCGGTGACAGCGCCCCCACCGTATCCATGTCGTCCACCGGCACCAGCTGGTCGCCCGGGCGAATGTAGCGACTGAACTGCGCCATCGCCCAATATTTGCCGGTGACATGGATCGCATGGGGCTGGTCCGCCGCGCCCATCAGGTCGGCCTTGACGATGCCCCAGTTGGAGCCCTTCTCCCCCTTGCGGGTGCTGAGATCCTCGACCGCCTGCCAGAAGACCCAGGCGGCGGGTTCCAGTCGCTTCAGGTCGCCGACGACATGCTCGGCAAAGGCCAGCGGCGTCGCCATGCCCGTCAGGTCCTCGGGATCGCCCGACAGCGGCGAGTCATTCTCGCTCATCCACAGCCGGATGCCCGACGCACGGGCGATGTCGCGCACCGCGGTCTGGTGGACGGTCCCATAGCTGTGGACGTTGAGCTGCCCGATCGCCGCACGGGTGGCAGACGGATAGGCCGCCCAGTCCTGCACGAACAGATGCGAGGCAGTTTCGTCGGGGGCCGAGACGACCGTGGACAGTCCCTTGGCCTTCAGCGCGGCGGCGGTGGCATCGATCATCTGCGCTTGGCGGACGGGGCTCCAATGCGCGCCCTCCTGGGTATTGGCGGCGAACCAGTAATTGGTGTTGGGCTCGTTGACCGGTGACAGGGTGCGGAAGGTCAGGTGATGCCGCCGCTGCAGTTCCTCGGTGACGCGGACCAAATAGGTGGCGAAAGCCTGTTCCTGGTTGGCACGTAGATTGTCGTCGGTGCCCTTTTCCGCACCGGACACGCGCCCGCTGACCGTCATGAACCAGGGCGGCGAGTTGGAAAAGGCCTCGAAGATCGGCTGCTTCACGCGGGCGGTGATCGCATCCAGCCACCAGCGCTGGTTGGCGTCCTGGCTCCAGTCCCACATGGCGGGATCGTCGGCGCGCCACCAGTCCTTGCCCGTCATGCCTGCCGGTTGTCGCCAGAAACCCGGCACCGCGCGCCCGACCTTCATATAGGGGGGCGTGTCCGCCGCATTGCCGCCACCGATATTGTAGCGCGCGATCGTCCAGCCCAGCCCGTCAGGACCATAGAAAAGATCGGCCAGCCGAGTCCGCTCTGCCTCGGGCCAGCCGCCCGTCACATGCGCGAACCAGGCGAGGGCTGTGCCCCAGCCCTCGAACACGGTCGACGGGCGGTCGATCGCGGGGCGCAGGGTCACGGGAACGGCACGATCGGCCGGTGGCGGCGATGGGGACTGTGCCTGAGCGGACACCCCCGTCACTGCCATGCCCATGGCCAGCAAAACGGCCAGTCGGCGGGCTCCTGCCTGCCGTCGATATGATGCCTTCGCCATGACCCTGTCCCCTTTACGTCAGACTATAGGACAGGGCGGTGCATGGTCGTCAATGCCTGTCATCGGTCGATAAAAGCCTGTTAAAATTCAATAGCTAAGCAAAAAACCTGTCAGACCAGTCACCGTGATGACAGGAAAACGCCATTTTTCAGTTGCGGCTGATCCGGTCCTTTTCTATTTATCTGACAATAAATCGATCGCATTCCGCAGAACGGAATGAACTATCAGAGGAGGGGGAAACGCGATGAAGATCGGCACTGTTTTGCTGTGCGGCACGTCCATGGCCGCGCTTTGGGCCGCACCGGCCATGGCCCAGGTTCAGGCCGCCACACAATCCACACAGGCATTGACCGCCGACCAGGCTGCCCAGGCTCCGGCCAGCGACCAGGATATCGTCGTCACCGGCGTACGCGAGAGCCTTCGTTCGGCGCAGGCGATCAAGCGCAATGCCGATCAGATCGTCGATTCGGTGCAGGCGCAGGATATCGGCAAGCTGCCCGATGCCAACACGACCGAAGCGTTGCAGCGTATCACCGGCGTCCAGATCCAGCGCCGCTATGGTGAGGGCGCAACCGACTTCGACCATCGGACCCAGCCGGCTGTCACCGTACGCGGTCTGACCCAGGTTCAGAATTTCCTCGACGGTCGCGCGGTCTATTCGGCCTCGGGCGGTCGCGCCTTCGATTTGGAGGGCATTCCGCCCGAACTGCTCGCGGGCATCGACGTGTACAAGAACGCGCCCGCCAACATTATCGAGGGCGGTATCGGCGGCGCGGTCAACCTGCGCACCCGCAAGCCGTTCGATGCGGCGGGCCAAGTCATCTCGCTGACCGCGCGCGGCAATTATTACGATCGGGTCGACAAGTTCGGCGGCTCGATCTCCGGGCTCTACAGCAACCGGTACGACAGTTCGATCGGCGAGATCGGCATCCTGATCAACGCGGTCTATTCCAAAAGCCAGTATCGCCAGGACGGCCTGCTCGCCGGACCCTTCGCGGAAGCGCAGCCGGGCACGATCGCCAACGCGCCGTCCAATGCGCGTATTCCCTATGGCTTTGAAATCTATGACGACACCGGTGATCGTCGTCGCTTCGGCGTCGCCGCCGCCGTGCAGTGGCGGGCCAGCGACGACGTGCTGGTGACCGCGCAGTATCAGGGCACCAAATACTGGTTCAACCGCACCGGCGCCTACTATTACGATTTCAACAACCGCTCGAACCAGTACAACGCGGCCGGGCAAGTCACCTCCTATGGCACCGGCGCGGCACCGGGTGCGGCCTTCACCTTCAACAAGGATGGCTATGCGACCAGCGGCGCGCTGTCGCCCCAGACCTTCGAGACCGGCCGTTTCGACCAGGAACTGTGGAGCGCCAGCCAGAACTACACTTTCAATGTCGGCTGGCAGGCGACCGAGCGGGCGAAGGTCAACTTCGACGTCCAGTATCTGAAGTCCTATTATAACGCCGACCGCAACGGTCACGTCCTGTCGCTCTACAACCGGTCGGGCCAGAATGCGCTGACCGCGCCGCACCCCTCGACCGTGGTGTTCGACCTGCGCGGCAAATATCCGCGCTGGGACGTGACCGACCCGACGGTGCTGAACAATCCGGCCAATTATACGCTGCCGTTCATCGCCGACTCGCTGCAGCGTAACGACGCCGACACGCTCGCGCTCGCCTATGACATCGAATATGATTTCGAGGGCAGCGTGCTCCAGAAGCTGCGTGGCGGCGCGCGCTATGCGGGCAATACCATCGACCTGCGCGGTACGTGGAACGGCGTTGGCCTGTATCAGGGCGTGACGCCGGGCCAGGACGCGCCCAGCGGCACCGCGCTGATCCCGCTGTCGCGCTTCCCGCAGCTGGCGATGAAGGGTCCGTCGCCGAACTGGTTCGACGGCAACACGGTCAAGGGCGGTATCCTCTATCCGGCCTTCCCGCAGGGTGACGGTGTCTGGGCGCAGACCAAGGCGCTCTATGCGCTGTTCGGCGCGAAGACGAAGGACGCCTTCACCCCCGGCGACCTGAACAACCAGACGGAAAAGACCTATACCGCCTGGGGCATGGCCGATTACGCATTCGAGGCGGGCGGCGTCCGGTTCGATGGTAGCGCCGGGGCGCGTTTGATCCGCACCGACCTGACGTCCAACGGCACGCAGTTCAATGCCGACGGCACCAACGCGCCGCTGGCGCTGAAGAACCGCTATACCCGCGTGCTGCCCAGCGTGAATTTGCGCGCCCGGCTGACCGACGATTTCCAGATGCGCTTCGCCTATTCCAAGGGGCTGGCACGTCCGAATTTCGACCAGCTGTCGACCAACATCACGCTGAACAACCCGAACCAGGTCAATCCGGCGACCGGCCGCCCCAGCGCCAGCTCGGGCAATCCGCGGCTCAGCCCGATCGATTCGGACAATCTGGACCTGACGGCGGAATGGTATTTCGCGCCCGCAGGCTCGCTGACCGGCGGTATCTTCTATAAGAAGATCAACGGCTTCCTGGCCAGCGGCCGGATCGTCGGCACCTATGGCGGCCGGGCCTATGACGTGAACACCGTCGTCAATTCGGGCAGCGGCACGGTCAAGGGCGCGGAGATCGGCTATCAGCAGTTCTTCGACTTCCTGCCGGGTCTGCTCAGCGGTCTGGGGATTCAGGCGAACTACACCTATGTCGACTCCAACGTCGCCAATCCGTTCGCTGGCAACAATCCCAACGCCCCCTCGTCGCTGCCGCTCGAGAAGCTGTCCAAGCACAGCTACAATTTGATCGGTCTGTACGAAAAGGGACCGGTGACCGCGCGTGTCGCCTGGAACTGGCGCTCGAGCTATCTGGATGCGACCACGGGCAGCGGTGCCAATGGCGAGGCGCAATATGCCAAGCCGTACGCCTCGCTCGATGCTTCGCTGAACCTCAACCTGACCAAGAATCTCGCGGTCTCGATCGATGCGGTGAACATCAACAACCGGATGAACGTGCTGTATATCGGCACGCCCTCCGCGCCGCTGCAATATCAGCTCAACGACCGGCGCTTTGGTGCGTCGATCCGGGTCCTGTACTAAAGTCCCCAACTCGGCATGGGGGCTGCACCGTCCCCATGCCGCTTTTCTGGTGACACCGGTGCGATCGGACGAGTGATGGAACGACCCGCTACCGCCCCACAGCCTCGTGGCTCGGCCGGTGATCCTGCGGCGATCGGGCGGATCGTGATCCTGGGCGGCGGCACCGCCGGTTGGATGGTGGCGGCGGCGCTGTCGCGGGTGCTGGGCCGGGACGGCCCGTCTATCACGCTGATCGAATCCGAAGAGATCGGCACCGTCGGCGTCGGCGAGGCGACGATCCCGCCGATCCAGGCCTTCAACGCCTTGCTGGGTATCGACGAACGGGCGTTCGTCGCGGCGACCAACGGCACCTTCAAGCTGGGCATCGAGTTCGTCGACTGGCGGCAGACCGGCCATCGCTATTTCCATCCCTTCGGCACCTATGGCCATGATTTCGGGGCGATCCCGTTCGAGGCGATCTGGCAGCGGATGAAGCAGCAGGGCCGTGCCGAGCCGCTCGACGCCTATGCGCTGGCGACGCTGGCGGCGCGGGCCAATCGTTTCACCACACCGCGCCCGGGCAACACGCCGCTGGGCCATATCGGCTATGCCTATCATTTCGATGCCGGGCTCTATGCCCGTTTCCTGCGCAGCCGGGCGGAGGCGCAAGGCGTCGTCCGGCACGAGGGCCGCGTGGCCCAGGTCGAGCGAAGTGCCGAGCCAGGCCGGATCGAGGCGATCGTGATGGAAGACGGCACGCGGATCGCGGGCGACCTCTTCCTCGACTGTTCGGGCTTTCGCGCGCTGTTGCTGGGGGAAACGCTGGGCGTGGGGTTTGAGGATTGGGGGCATTGGCTGCCCAATGACCGCGCCATCGCGGTGCCGTCGCAGCGGACCGGGCCGCTCACGCCCTATACCCGCTCGACCGCGCATGGTGCGGGATGGCAATGGCGTATCCCGCTTCAGCACCGCACCGGCAACGGCATCGTCTATGCCTCGACGCATTTGTCTGACGATGAAGCGACCGCGCGGCTGCTTTCTGGTTTGGACGGAGCGGCCTTGGCTGAGCAGCGGATGCTCCGCTTCCGTACCGGGCGACGCACGCGGCTATGGGAGGGGAATTGCGTTGCGCTAGGGCTGGCCGGGGGCTTTCTGGAGCCGTTGGAGTCGACCAGCATCCACCTGATCCAGGTCGGCATCGCACGGCTTCTGGAAATGCTGCCGACGCGGGCGTTCGAGGCGGCCGACCGGCGGCGGTACAATCGCCTGATGGCCGAAGAATATGAGGATATTCGGGACTTTATCATCCTCCACTTCCACGCGACCGAGCGCGACGACACACCCTATTGGCGTGGTCTGCGCGATATGGAATTGCCCGAAACGCTGCAGGACCGGCTCGCCATCTACCGCGCGACGGGGCGAATCTATCGTGAGGGCGAGGCGCTGTTCACCAAGACGAGCTGGCTGGCGGTGATGGACGGGCAGGGCCTGAGCCCGCGCGGTTTCGACCCCGTGGCGCTGGGCATGCCCGTCGACGAGGCGGCGGCGCGGTTGGCGCATATCGCGCTGGTCACGCGAAAATCACTTGAGGTGATGCCGGATCATGACGCATTTCTCCGACAACATGGTTATAGCATGACCGACAGCGCGTAACGCGCGGCAAAAAACAAAGGGGAGTGGTATGAAGTGGCGTTTGGCGGCCGGTGCGGCCGTGGTGGCTCTCGCGAGCCCGGTCATGGCGCAGGACGGCCCGCAAGTCGCCCCGGTCCAGGTCGATCCCAGCCGCCCCGATTGGGAAAACCCCGCCGTCAACGCGCGCGGCACCCGCCCCGCCAGCGCCACCGCCTTTCCCTATGAAAGCCGCGCGCTGGCGCTCGCCGGAGACCGGGCCAAGTCGAGCCGCTATATGAGCCTCGACGGCGATTGGTCTTTCGCCTTTTCGCCCTCGGTCGACGGCGCGCCCAAGGGGTTCGAGCGGCCCGATTATGACGTGTCGCGGTGGAAGACCATCAAGGTCCCCGCGATGTGGCAGGCCGAAGGCTATGGCCAGCCCAAGTACAACAACATCACCTATCCCTTCCCGGCCAACCGTCCGCTGGTGCCGCATGACGATAACGAGACGGGATCGTACCGCCGCGACTTCATCCTGCCGGACGGGTGGCGCGGGCAGGACGTGATCCTTCAGATCGGCGCGGCGGGGTCGGCCTATCGCGTGTGGGTCAACGGGCAGGAAGCTGGTTATTCCGAGGACTCCAAGCTCCCCACCGAATATGACGTCACCCGGTTCCTGAAGCCCGGCCGCAACGTCGTGGCGATCCGCGTGCATCGCTGGTCGGACGGCAGTTATCTGGAGGATCAGGATTTCTGGCGCGTCTCCGGGATCGAGCGTTCGGTGTATCTGCGGGCGGTGCCGAAGGCGCGGATCGACGATCTGTTCGTCCATGCGGGTCTCGACAAGGCCTATCGCGACGGCACGCTGTCGACCGAACTGACGCTGCCCGCGCTGCCTCAGGCGATGACCGCGCGGATGACGTTGCTCGACGGCGAGCGGGCGGTGGTGACGCGGGAGGTGGCGCTGGCGAAAGGCGCGACCTCGGCGACGCTCGACGCGACGGTGCCCGGCGTGCGCAGCTGGTCGGCGGAGACGCCCAACCTCTACACGCTGTTGGTCGAACTGATCGATGCGAACGGCCAGGTCGTTCAGGCCACGCCGCAGCGGATCGGCTTCCGCACCGTCGAGATCAAGGACGGGCAGGTCATGGTCAATGGCCGCCGCATCGTGATCCGCGGCGTCAATCGGCACGAGCATGACCCGGTGACCTTCCATGTCATCTCCGAAGAGTCGATGCGCCGCGACCTGGAGCTGATGAAGCGCAACAACTTCAACGCGATCCGGACCTCGCACTATCCCAACGACCCGCGCTTCCTGTCGCTGGTCGATGAATATGGCTTCTACCTGATGGACGAGGCCAATATCGAGAGCCATGCCTATATGGAGCAGGGCAACCGCCACGGCGGCGAGCGGGCGAAATACCAGCTCGGCTTCGATCCCGCCTGGGAAAGCGCGCATGTTTCCCGCGTGATGAACATGGTCGAGCGGGACAAGAACCACCCCTCGATCATCTTCTGGTCGCTGGGCAATGAGGCGGGCATCGGCCCCAATTTCGAAAAGGCGGCGGCGGCGATCCGGCGGCGCGACCCGGCGCGGCTGATCTCCTATCTCGGCTGGGGGACGCTCGACTGGAGCCATCAGCCCAACAGCTTCGTCGACATCTATGCGCCCATGTATGACGACATCGAGAAGATGGTCGACTGGGCCGAGGACCCGACGCGCACCCAGCCGATGATCCAGTGCGAATATGCCCATATGCAGGGCAATTCGGGCGGCAATTTCAAGGATTATTGGGACACCATCTACGCGCACCGCAAACTGCAGGGCGGTTTCATCTGGGATTGGGTCGACCAGTCCATGTACCGCTACACAAAGGACGGGCGGCGCTATTGGGGTGACGGCGGCGAGTACGGCCCCAATCCGGGCGGCGATATCGAATTCGGCGACGGGCTGAACCAGCCCGACCGGACGCCCAATCCACAGCTCTATGAGGTGCAGAAGGTCCAGTCGCCGATCCGCTTCGACGGTTATGATGCGAAGACCGGTCGGCTGACCGTGCACAACCGGCATGATTTCATCGACCTGTCGGGCTTTACCTTCGACTGGGTGGTGGAGAAGAACGGCGTCGTGGTGGCGAAGGGCGATCTGCCCGCGTTGACCACCGCCGCCGGGCAAGTGCAGACGGTGGCGCTCGCCCCGACATTCGCGCGGGAGCCGGGAGCGGAATATCTGCTGACCGTGCGCGCCCATGCCAAGCAGGGCACCATCCGCGCGGTGCCCGCCAACTATGTCGTCGGCTGGGAGCAGTTCGCGTTGAGCGATGCGCCTGCCATGCCGGTCGCCGCCAAGGGCAGGGTGGCGGTTGTCGACAGCGCCGACAGCGTCACCCTGTCGGCGAATGGCGCGGAATTGGTCATCGATCGCAAGACCGGACTCGTCACGCGCTACGCCGCAGGCGGACGGTTGCTGGCGCAGGGCGGCAAGCCCAACTTCGTCCGGGCCGAAACCGACAACGACACGGCCAACGGCACCGTCGCCCAGCAATCGCCCTGGTTCACGATGAACGGCCGCTATCAGGTACGGAGTGTATCGATCGGTCCCGACCAGAGCGTGACCGTCGATCACGAAATGGGGGCGGGCGCGGCGCGCTTCGTCACCCGCTATACGATGGCGGGCAATGGCGCGGTCGATGTCGACGGGCAGTTCGTGCCCTTGAAGGCCGATTTGCCGCCGCCGGTCCGTATCGGCCTGTGGTACACCATGCCGACCACGATGAAGACGGTCGAATGGTATGGCCGCGGCCCGCACGAAAGCTATGTCGATCGCAAGACGTCCGCCGCGATCGGGCTGTGGCGAGGGAGCATCGCCGAGCAGAATCACGATTACATGCGGCCGCAGGATACCGGCAACAAGGTCGATGTCCGTTGGATGGAGCTGTCGGGCGAGGGGGCGGGGCTTCGTGTCCGCGCCCCGAAACCGCTGATGATGCAGGCGCTCGCCTTCCCTTACACTGACCTTTACCGCCGGGCACCGGGGACGTGGAAGTCGACCGATATCGTCCCGCATGGCGAGACGACGCTGATCGTCGATGCCGCGCAATGGGGTGTCGGCGGCGATACGACTTGGAGCCATGTCGGCCAGCCGCACATGAAATATCGCACGACGTTGGAGCCGACCCGCGTCGCTTTCCGCCTGGAACCCTTTACCGGTGAGGGCACGACGCCCGACCAGGCGACGCCTGCGCGTGCGACAGAGCCGCAATAGGGCTATTCTTTACTCGGACAATAAGCCATCATGCCGCATCAGGCAGAGGAGAATCCATGAAAAGGGCAACGAAATTCCTGTTCCCGGCGGCGGTCGCCACCCTGTTCGCGGGCACCGCGACGGCACAAACCGCGCCCGCCAACACCGCGGACACGGTCGAGATACATGCCGATCGGGCAGGTCCGGTCTATAACCGCCATATCTTCGGCCAGTTCGCCGAGCATCTGGGCACCGGCATCTATCCGGGCATCTGGGTGGGCAAGGGCAGCAAGATCCCCAACATCAACGGCTATCGCCGCGACGTGATCGACGCGCTGAAGGCGATCCGCGTCCCCGTGATCCGCTGGCCGGGCGGCTGCTTCGCCGACGAATATCACTGGCGCGAAGGCGTCGGCCCGCAGGCCAAGCGCCTGACCAAGGTGAACACCAACTGGGGCGGCGTGACCGAGGACAACAGCTTCGGCACCAACGAGTTCATGAACTATACCGAGCTGGTCGGGGCGGAAGCCTATGTCTCGGGCAATGTCGGCTCGTCCGCGCCGTCGGAAATGGCCGAGTGGGTCGAATATATGACCTTCCCGTCCAAATCGACCTATGCCGAGGAGCGTCGCAAGAACGGCCGCGACAAGCCATGGAAGCTCGCCATGTTCGGCATCGGTAACGAGCTATGGGGTTGCGGCGGCAATATGCGCCCCGAATATGCGGCGGACGTGACGCGTCGCTATTCGACCTTCCTGAAGGTCCCCGCCGGCGAAAAGCTGATGAAGATCGCCAGCGGCGCGAACAGCGAGGACTATAACTGGACCGAAGTGATGATGCGCGACGCCGGAAGCGCGTTCGACGGCATCGGCGTCCATTATTACACCGTCCCCGGCACCTGGGAAAAGAAGGGCGCGGCGACCGGCTTCGACGAGGAAGCCTGGGCGCGCACCCTGTCCAAGACGCTGAAGATGGAAGAGCTGCTGACCAAGCACTCGGCGATCATGGACAAGTACGATCCGCGCAAGCGGGTCGCGCTGCTCGTCGACGAATGGGGCACCTGGTATGATGTCGAACCCGGCACCAATCCGGGCTTCCTGTATCAGCAGAACTCGCTTCGCGATGCGATGGTCGCCAGCCTGAACCTCGACATCTTCGCGCGCCATGCCGACCGCGTGCGCGGCGCGAACATCGCGCAGATGGTCAATGTGCTGCAGGCGATGATCCTGGTCGACGGCGCGCGCATGGTGAAGACGCCCACCTATTGGGTGTTCGACATGTACAAGGACTATCAGGACGCCACCGTCCTGCCGGTCGATGTCCAGTCGCGCTGGTACAATAAGGACCAATGGGTGATGAAGGCGGTCAGCGCCTCGGCGGTCCGCGACAAGGCCGGCGTGGTCCATGTCGGCCTGACCAATGTCGATCCCAATCAGCCCGCGACCGTCACCGTCAAGCTGGACGGCCTGAACGCCGCCCAGGTGTCGGGTCGTATCCTCACCGGTGCGACGATGGATGCGCACAACACCTTCGACGCGCCCAACCAGATCGCGCCGCAGCCGTTCAACGGCGCGACGCTGTCGGGGGGCACGCTGACGGTGCAGATCCCGGCCAAGTCGGTCGTGATGCTGGACCTGCGCTGATGAAGGCCCGCGCCGGAGCGCTGCTCGCCGCCGTCCTTCTTACCGGGGCGGCGGGGTCCGCTGTGCCCCGGCGCGATGTTGCATGGAACAGTCCGGGGGCGGGCAACCCCCTGCTTCCGGGCTATTTCGCCGACCCTTCCATCGTGCGCGATGGGGGGCGTTGGTATATCTTCGCCACGGTCGATCCCTGGGGCGATGACCGCCTGGGCCTGTGGACCTCGGACAATGGCCGCGACTGGACCTTCTCCCAGCCCGACTGGCCGACCAAGCAGGCGGCGACCAGCCCGACCTCGGGCGATGCCAAGGTCTGGGCCCCCTCAGTGGTTAAGGCGGCGAACGGCCGCTGGTACATGTATGTATCGGTCGGCAGCGAAGTCTGGGTCGGCTCCGCGCCCTCACCGGCGGGTCCCTGGGCCGATGCCAATGGCGGCAAGCCGCTGATCGCGCGCGACTTCGCGCCGAAATATCACATGATCGATGCCGAGGCATTCGTTGACGAGGACGGCCAGGCCTATCTCTATTGGGGATCGGGGCTGAACTGGGTCAACGGGCATTGCTTCGTCGTGAAGCTGAAGCCCGATATGGTGCATTTCGACGGCGAGCCGAAGGACGTGACGCCCGCCAACTATTTCGAAGGCCCCTTCATGGTGAAGGAAAAGGGGCGCTACCTGCTGATGTACAGCGACGGCAACACGACCAAGGATACGTACAAGGTCCGCTATGCGGTCGGGTCCTCGCCGATGGGGCCCTTTACCGAGGCGGCGAACAGCCCGGTGCTGGAAACCGATGCGGCCAAGCAGATCATCAGTCCCGGCCATCACGCGGTCTTCGCCGATAAGGGGCGGTCCTACATCCTCTATCACCGCCAAGCGCTGCCCTTCGTGATGGGCAGCGCTTGGCGGTGAT
>NZ_LDTE01000053.1 GCF_001476905.1 Sphingomonas sanguinis
CCCCGTACCGGGGAGGATCGGGTCACCCCTTCAACGTCTGAGCGATCCACCGATCGAACAGGTCCGGCCACAGCCGCTCAGGCGAGCCTTCCGGGGCGCTCATCGCGCCGAAGCCATGGCCGCCGCGCTCGAAGAAATGCGCCTCGACCGGCACCTTGGCGGCGCGCGCCTGAGTTAGCACGTCGATCGACTGGTCGAGCGGGACCAGCCCATCATCGACCGCATGGACCAGGAAGAGCGGCGGCGTGCTCGCATTGATACGACGCGGATTGTCATAGCGCGCCTTGACCGCCGGATCGGGATTGGGACCCAGCAGATTGTCGCGTGACCCCGGATGCGTGCTCGGCGTCGACAGGCTGGCGACCGGATAGACCAGGCCGGAGAAACGCGGGCGCGCCGATTGCCGGTCGGCGGCGTCGACCGGGGCATAGACCTTGTCGTCATACCCCACGGTCAGCGACGCGGCGAGGTGCCCACCGGCCGAGAAGCCGACGATGCCGAGATTTGCCGGGTCGATGCCGTATCGGCCCGCATGGGCGCGGATCAGCCGCATCGCTCGCTGTGCATCCTGCAGCGGCACATCGGCCTGATGGTCCCAGCCTTCCGATGGCAGGCGATAGGACAGGGCAAAGACCGTGATGCCATGCGGGTTCAGCGTCTTGGCGACATCGATCCCCTCATTCTGGATCGACACGAAGCCATAGCCGCCCCCCGGAATGGTCAACACAGCGCGGCCATCGGGGCGTTCGGGGCGGAAGACCGCGACGATCGGATTGGCGGTGCCGCGCAGCCACAATTCCTGCCGCCCGGCCGGGCCGTTCATCGACGGATTGGGCGTGGGCAGCGTCGCGCGCGCACCGGGCGGGCGGCCGGGCCAGAGCGGGAAATGCTCGGCGGGGGGCCAGGGCGTCATGGCCGGTGCGGCGGGAGCGGCCTGGGCTCCCACACGGGCCGCCAGCGGCACGGTGGCCATGGCCCCGATCAAAGAGCGTCGGTCGATCACTGGCATCCCCTCATCCTCCACGCCTGATAGCGCTATACGGGCGTCAGGGTGCCGGGGCCGCGCGCGTCGATCAAGTGAAAAGGCCGTACAAGAAAAAGGGGCGGAAAGCTTTCGCCTCCGCCCCCCTGTCTCAATCTTATCTCAATGACCGTATTTCTTGATCCCACGCCGACGCAGCTTTTCGCGCTTGCGCCGACGGCTATACGGGATTGCGAACGCCAACCCGGTAACCAGAACGATGCCGATGATCACATAGGCCAGCTGATCGCGTTCAAGAAATTCCAGCATTAGTCGAAAATCGCTCCCCAACGACGCTTCACGCGCTCACGCCAGTGGCCGCGATGATAAGCGTCCGAGGCGAGGAGCGGCATGACCGAACCCGCTTCCGCGAACACCATCTGCTCGAGCGCGGTATCGACCTTGCCCCAGCTCGCCGCTTCCTTAAGCGTCGAGGAGGAACAGGCACCGTCACGAACATCGGCCACCGTGATCTGCACCGCGTACTTGTGCATTTCCACGTCGTCATGGCCCAGGATTTCGGCACAGACAACCGTGTCCTGGATGAAATTCTTCGGCACGCCGCCGCCGATCATCAGAAGACCGGTGGTGCCCGCCTTGATCTTGATGTCGGTCAGTTCGCGGAAGTCGGCAATGGCGTCGAGCACCATGTAAGGCTTGCCTTCCTTAGCACGCTCGACCTGATGCTTCACCAGACCGAAGCCAGCCGACGAATCGACAAAGGCTGGGCAGAAGATCGGCACGTCATGCTCATAGGCGAGCTTGACGAGGCTGTTTTCCTTTTTGCCGTGCTCGACCAGATACTTGCCCATCTCGCGGATGAAGGCGCGGCTCGAATAGGGCTTCGGCTCCAGCGAGTCGGCGATCTTGCCGATCGTGTGGTCGCAATCCTGCAGCTGCTCTTCGTCGATATAGGTGTCGTAGATGCGGTCGATATACAGCGAACGCAACGTGTTATCGTCCGGGATTACCAGCGCCTGATAATGCTTGTGACCCAGGCCCTCGAAGAAATCCATGTCGACGATCGACGCGCCGGTGGCGACGATGCCGTCGATCATGTTCGAGCGCAGCAGCTCGGCATACAGGTCCATGCAGCCGCCCGCCGAGGTCGAGCCCGCGATCACCAGGAAGATCGAGCAGTCCTTGTCGGCCAGCATCTGGTTGTAGATGCCGGTCGCGCGCGCCAGGTCGCGGCTGGTGAAGCTCATCTTGCCCATCGAATCGATGATCGGGCGGGCGTCGAACGAGGTAATGTCGATATGCTCGACCACGCTCGAGAGGAGCTCGGCCTTACGGGTGTCGTTGATCTGCGTGTCGGTCATGATGGTTCCATCATCATCGAGAAGCCGTCGTCGTTATTGGGGACGCGGTAACCCGGCTGGCCCGGTCCTGCGCGGCGGCAGGGCGGGTATGGGAAGGGGCCTTATCGCGGTCGAAACCGCAATGCCACCCCATTCCCCTCCCGCCGAAGCGGGAGGGTTATAGAGATTGCTAGTCGGACTGGGTTACAGCTTGACGACGTTCGCCGGACGGGCCTGTTCGACCTCGTCGCGGTATACCGAGAACATCGGCTCGTCGTCGGTCACGACGAACTCGTGACAGGTGAAGCCGTTAAACTGGGTGCGCATGGCCTGGCCGTACGCGCCCAGCATCCCGATCTCGAAATAATCGCCGGTGTTCGTGTCCGCGGGCAGCGGGAACGGACCCTGCATGAAGTCGAGATCGTCGCAGGTCGGGCCCCAGAAGCTGAAGTCCATGTCGCGCGCGTCGGAAGCCGGCTCGCGCAGCAGCTGGACCGGATATTTCCACCCGATATGCGCCGCATCGAACAGCGCGCCGTACGCGCCGTCATTGATGTACAGCTCGTTGCCACGACGACGCTCGACGCGTACCACGACGGACGAATATTCCGCACACAGCGCCCGGCCCGGCTCGGCCCAGAGTTCGGCCGAATAGGACACCGGCAGGCTCTCGAACGCGCGGTGGATCGTCTCGAAGAAACGCTCCAGCGGCGGCGGAGTCATGCCCGGATAGGCCGAGGGGAAACCGCCGCCGACATCGATCACGTCGACGGTCACCGCCGCGCCGACGATCACCGCCCGCACCCGCTCCATCGCTGCCGAATAGGCGTCGGGGGTCATGGTCTGGCTGCCGACATGGAAGCAGATGCCCAGCGCATCGGCGACCTGGCGGGTCGCGATCAGCAGCTCCTTCGACTCTTCCACACTGACGCCGAACTTCGACCCCAGGCTGAGCTTGGCATATTCCGACGACACGCGGATGCGGACGCACAGGGTCAGGTCGGTCGCGCCGCCCGTGGCGCGGACGATCTTCTCCAGCTCTTCCATGCTGTCGAGCGAATAGGTGCGAACGCCGTGCATGAAATAGGCCTCGGCAATCGCCTCTTCCGACTTCACCGGATGCATGAAGCAGCAGACGGCCTGCGGGGCGACCGACTTCACCAGACGAACTTCCGCGATCGAGGCGGTGTCGAAATGGGTGATGCCATTGTCCCACAGGATCTGGATCAGATCCGCAGACGGATTCGCCTTCACCGCATACATCGGCCGGCCCGGAAACTTCTCGACGAAGAATCGGGCGGCGCGCGCAGCGGCGTGCGGGCGAAGCAGCGTGACCGGATCAGCCGGACGACGCTTGGCGATGTCGATGCCGCGCTCCAGGTTGGAGGGGACGGCGGTCGAGTGGGCAGCTAGCCCCAGCGCGCGATGATTCTGGTGCAACTCAAGGGACCTCCAATTGCCTGACGGCATACGGTGACAAAAAGCTGCCTTGCGGTTGGAAGTCCCATGGGGCAGCGGAGGCGCGAAATAGGGTCCGCTTTTTGGAATGTAAAGCGGTAGAGAGGGCGTCGGAGATAAAAAGTGACAATCTTAAGACAGCCTACCAAAGCGGGGGTCCGCGACGCCGCCGAAAAGATCGCCAGAATCCTGCCGCCATCGCCGATATTTCCGTTGAATATCAATGGGAAGACGGTGATCTTCAAAGCCGAGAATTTGCAGCCGATCGGCGCGTTCAAATTGCGCGGCGCGTGGCACCGATTAACCGCGTTGGACGCGGATTCGCGGGCCAGGGGCGTGGTCGCTTTCTCGTCGGGCAACCATGCGCAGGGAATCGCCTGGGCGGCGCGGCGGCTGGGAATCGCGGCGACCATCGTCATGCCCGCCGACGCACCCGTATCGAAGCGCGAGGGTACGCTCGCGCTGGGGGCGGAGATTGTCGATTATGATCGCGCAACCGAAAGCCGCGAGAAGATCGCCCGCCGACTCGCCGAGGCGCGCGGGGCGACGCTCGTGCCCAGCTTCGACGATCCCTGGGTAATCGAGGGGCAGGGCTCGGCGGGGATCGAGGCGGCGGCGCAGATGGCGGCGCTGGGCATGGCGGCGCCGGGGCATGTCGTCACGCCCTGTGGCGGCGGTGGGCTCGCGGCGGGTCTGACCCTGGCACTGCCCGAGGCGAAGGTCACCGTGGTCGAGCCAGAGGGGTGGGACGATATGCGCCGCTCGCTGGAGGCGGGGTGGATCGAGCCGGTGGGCGACAACCCGCCGCCGACCGCCTGTGATTCGCTCCAGACGCCGCGCGTCTCGCCCCTGACCTTCGAGGTGCTGGCCCGGCGCGGCGCGGAGGGTGTCGCAGTCACCGAAGCCGAGGTCGCGACCGCGCAGCGTTTCGCCGCCGACAAATTGCGCCTGGTGGTCGAGCCGGGCGGCGCGGTCGCGCTCGCCGCGCTGCTGGCGGGCAAGGTCGCGGCGGAGGAGGGGATGCTGGTCCTGCTGTCCGGCGGCAATGTCGACCGTGCCGCCTATGCGCGTGTGCTGGCGGGCTGATGGAGGGGCTTGCCCAAGCCGCGCCGGGGATCGCGATGCTCGCGGCCTTCGCCTGTGTCGCGGGCGGGATTCTGACGATCCGGCGTGGAGATCGGCGGAAGGGCGTGCTGATGCTGGTGATGGCGGTGGTGTTGGTCGGTAATGTGCTGATCTGGACGCTGTAGCGATTTCAGTCCTGTGGTGCCAAAGACAGCATAGCCAGGCGCTGGGGAAGCATTGCAAACCCTTTCCATCGAGTCGCTGAACGCCGGTTCTCCATGGCATGGCCCGCAAACAACTGCGGATCGCACGCATCTGAATGACGGGCTTGCCCCGTTGCCGGAACGTGATGGGTCAAGCCATGCCCACCACCATCCACACCGCCATGCCGATCATCATGAGATTCTCAGTCAACGACAGGAAGCCCAGCGGCACGTTGCTCGTGCCGCCGACACAGGCGCATTTCAGTTCGCGCCGGTCGATATAGACGGCCTTGACCACCGACACCGCACCGATGCCCCCGATGAACAACGCGATCGGGGCCGAGGCCCAGGTTGCGACCCCCGCGATCATCAGCACGCCCGCCAGCGCTTCCGCAAAGGGATAGACATAGGAATAGGGGACCCAGCGTTTCGCCAGCAGGTCGTAGTTCAGGAACATCGTCGCGAAGCTTTCGACGTTCTGGAGCTTCAGCAGCGCAAGCACCGCCATGCTGAAACCGATAAACCACTCGGCCGCGCGGGAGGTGAAGGGGGTGGCATAGACCGCCTGCGACACGGCCAGCGCCATCAGAGCGGTCATCGCGAAGAGCGCGGCGACCGGACGATAGCTCGTCGCCTTGGGATCGGCGACGCGAAGCCCGAAGAAGCGGCGCAGATCGTCGTAACCGCCCACCCGTTCGCCCCCGACAAAGACCTGGGGCGTGGTCTTCACGCCATGTTCGGCCTTGAAGGCGTCGACCTCCTCGCGGGTGCGCAACCAGCAATCCTCGACCGCATAGCCCTTTCGGCGGAGCAGGTCCTTTGCCTTCAGGCCATAGGGGCAGGTGTGGGTCGGCATGACCATGCGGTACAGGGTGGCGGTGCGGGGCGTGGACATGTGTCTTCTCCGGCTGGAACCGACCCTATATGGCATCCGTACCATGGTACGGAGTCAAGACATGGCCGACGACACAGCCCGCTGGACCATCGCCGGGTTGGCGCGCGAGGGCGGGGTGGGGGTGGAGACGATCCGCTATTACCAGCGGCGGGGGCTGCTGGACACGCCCGACCGGCCGGAGGGACCGGGCAGGGCAGGAGGCATCCGGCGCTATGGCGAGGCGGATGCACGCCGGTTGCGCTTCATTCGCTCGGGCCAGGCGGCGGGCTTTACGCTGGAGCAGATCGGTGAGTTGCTGGCGCTCGACGCGACCGACGACCGCGCGCGGGTGCGCGAACTGGCGGAGCAGCGGATTGCCGCGCTCGATGCGCAGATCGCGACCTTGCAAGCCGCGCGTGCTTCGCTGAGCCGGCTGGCGGCCGAATGCGGGGGCGGGGCGGCGGGACCCTGTCCGATCCTGTTGTCGTTCGACACGCCCGCCTGATCGGCCCTATCGCGACCGCCGGGCCTTGACCGCCATGGGTTTGGGCAGTTCCTTGACGAACACCGGATAGACCACGGCGGCACCGTAGCAGAGCGGGACCGACCGATCGATCAGCCCGGCCGCGCGCGCCGACCGCTCGCCACGGCCGGTCAAGGGTACGAACATCGCCAACCCCAGCGAACAACGGTCATAATGTTTCGCGTCCGTTCGGGTGACGACCAGCAACTGCTCGCTGGCCTAGGTCGCGCCCACGGGCATCACCAGCCGTCCGCCGATCTTCAACTGGTCGAGCAGCGGCTGTGGCACGGTGTCGCTGCCCGCCGCGACGACGATCGCGTCGAACGGCTCGGCATCGGGGGCACCCGCATAGCCGTCGCCCGCGCGCACCGTGACGTTGCGATAGCCCAGCGTTGCCAGCCGCTCGGTCGCCTGCGCAGCCAGGGCGGGGACGATCTCGATCGAGGTCACGCGGCTTGCGATCCGGGCGAGGACCGCCGCCTGATAGCCCGAGCCGGTCCCGACATCCAGGACGTTGCCGCCTACCGGCACATGCGCGCTGGCGGTCATCAGCGCGACGATATAGGGGTCGGAAATGGTCTGGTCGTGCCCGATCGGCAGCGACAGCTCGGCCGCATAAGCATAATGGCGATATTCGGGCGGCACGAACTGCTCGCGTGGGACCGCCGCGACGGCCGACAGGGCCTTTTCCAGCTCGGCATCGTCGGCCGAGGGCGCAGCCTCGCGCACGTCGTGCCGGATCGTCGCCACCAGCGCGGCGCGCTCGCGCTCCGGGCTTTTGCCTGCGGCCATGCCCGACACCGCCGCCAGCAGCATCGCTCCGGTGCCCCACGTTGCGCGCCGCATGCGCCGCATGCGCCGCCTGTCCCTGTCGTTCCTCATCGTGCCCGCGCCCATGCGGCGGAACGTGCGGCCGCGCCAGCGTCGCGGCTGATTATGGCGAAAATGTCATGCTCGCATGACGCATGGTGGGGAGGGAGAATGGACTCAGGTGGTGGTCTTGCCACTCTTCGCCTTGGCGCGCTGTTCGGCGATGTAGGCCAGTTCGTTCTTCGCCTTGGCATCGTTGGGGTCAAGGACCAGCGCCTGGCGATAGCGCGCCTCCGCCTCGTCCCATTTCTGCATCTCGATCAGCGCATAACCCTGGCAGCGCAGCGCCGCGCCCTCCTGGAACACCCGGATCTGCGGGTCGGCGATCTTGGCGGCTGCGGCGGAGCGGGTACAGATGTCCAACATGCGCGGCCAGTCTTTTTCCAGGCGGATCAACTGGCCATATTCGGTCTGATATTGCGCATACATCGGTGCCAGTGTCAGCAGCCGCTCATAGATCGCCTTGGCTTCCGCCACCCGGCCCAGATCGACCAGCGCATAGCCCTTCATATAGAGCGCGGTGCAATAGCCGGGCGCGATCACGACGGCGGACACCTTGTCCTGAGCTGCGGTCGCCAGATAGAGCAGCGTCTCCTGCGGCGACATGCCGCAATAGATCCGCCGCGCTTCATGGGCCAGATCGGCGTCATAGGCGGCGATCACCGGGGCCAGCCGGTCGACCACGGCTTGGGGCTGATGCGCGCGCAACAGCCGGGCGGCCGCTTCCAGCTCCGGCGTCATCCGCTCGTCCAGCGAGGGGGGCTTGGCGGCTGTGCCCGGAGGTGAGGCCGAAGGCGGGGAGGGCGCCACCTGAACGCCCAGCGCCAGTGCTGCCACGATATGGACGATGCCCATCAATTCCTCCCCCTAGATCCCTCCCGCCGGGGCCGGAGTGGGGTGACGATAGCCGGTCCGGCTGCACCCGCAAGGGGGCGGTTGTCCTGACGACGGTGAGCGATCAGGAGTGGTAGAAACCGCCCGCTTGCGGACATAGCGAACGAACGCTGCTATGCTCCTCTCATGATCGCTCGAAGCGCTCATGCACGAAGTCTGTGTAGAGAAGGGCTGGTGCGGCTCGGTAGTTGATGGCCAGCCACTGCATGTCACCGACTTCCTGCCCGAGAGCGGAGAAGTCACAGCCGATCAATTTGCCCGTTGGCTTTTCGCAGCCGATGGAGTCGATCCCGACGATGAACGCGCAAAGTGGCAGAGTCATTTGGACGATCTACACTAGGCGTTCGTGCGTCACATGGGGGGCGAAGCCACTGACGTTGAGCAGCTAAGGTGGAATGGCGACTGACGCCCATTTCCAGTCGTAGCGATCTACCAGTATGAAGGCGTTGTAGCGGGACAGGAGTCTTGAGTATGACAGTGTTAAGCGCAATCGGCTTAGCCGTTATTGTCGCGCTGCTGCTGGCCGATTTCCTGTTCTATCGCTTGATGATCCGCGCACTTGTCAGGCTGATTGATCGCTTACCACCTTTTCGACTCGGCGGGCGCTATCGCTCTCAGTCGACGCCTGAAAAGTATGCCTCGTTTCGCAAACCATGGAACGGCAGCTAACCACCCAATCCTGGCCGTTTTCCATATACCTTCCATTCCAAACGACAGCGCGGCTACGTGCGAAGCTTTCATATATTCCGCAACCACCCGCCGCAGGCCGGGAAAGGCCCTGTCGACCCACCGTCCCCTTGCCGCGCCGCCCCCCGCTCCTCTAGCGTAGCCGCTCCGGCGCCTGGGGGATGCGTCGCCATGGGGAAGCCATCATGTCGTCGGGTAAGCAGACCGTCAGCCCATCGCCGTCTGGCCCTTGGGCGTATTTTGCCAGCGCGCGCGGGGTCATACCGGCGATCCTGCTGCTCGCGTTCGCGCTTCGTCTCGGAGTGATGCTGGCTTTCCCGATCAGCCCGCGCACGGACTCGCTCTGGTATCTGGAGCGGGGGCGGGAGATCGCGGTGGGGATGGGGTATCAGCTGTCCTTTATAAACATCTGACGCTGC
>NZ_LDTE01000054.1 GCF_001476905.1 Sphingomonas sanguinis
GCGACGGTCTCGGTGAGACTCCAAACCCTCCCCCCCGACCCCCTCCCGTTTGCGGGAGGGGGAGTTGTTTCAGATTGCGCCCGAGAAGGTGTCGCACTGAGCGGGATCGCCCGTCTCCACGCCACGGCGCAGCCAGCGCATCCGCTGTTCGGAGGTGCCATGGGTGAAGCTGTCGGGGACGACGGCCCCTCCGGCCTCGCGCTGGAGCGTGTCGTCGCCGATGGCGCGGGCGGCGGTCATGCCTTCCTCGACATCGCCGGGCTCCAGCCGGTTGCGGTTCTTCGCCGCCCATACGCCCGCATAGCAGTCCGCCTGCAACTCCAGCCGCACGGACAGGGCATTGCCCTCCGCCTTGCTCGCGGCGCGCTGCGCCTGGTTGACCTTGTCGGAGGTGCCGAGCAGCGTCTGGATGTGATGGCCGAACTCATGCGCCACGACATAATAGCGCGCGAAATCGCCCTTCGCGCCGAAGCGGTTGGCCAGTTCGTCGAAGAACTTGGTGTCGAGATAGATTTTGCGGTCCGACGGGCAATAGAAGGGCCCGACCGCCGACGGCGCCTCGCCGCAGCCCGTCTTGGCGGTGTTTGCCACATAGAAGCGCAGCCCCGGCGCCTGGAACCGCTGCCCGCTATCGGCGAAGATCTTTTCCCAGGTGTTGTCGGCATTGCTGAACGCCTGGCAGGTTTCGCGGCGCTCGGGCGAGACTTCGCAGACCTGCCGCGCGCTTTCCTGACCGGAGGAATCGGCCGAGCGGGTGACCGGCGCGTTACCGCTGCCGCCGCCGGTCAACAGGCTGAGGGGGTTCATGCCGACCACCGCCAGGATGATGAGGACCACGATGATGCCGCCGCATCCGAAACGGCTGCCGATCAGGGGAAGCAGGCCGAAGAGCAGCCCGCCGCCGCCGCCCCCACCAAAGCCGCCGCCACCGGGCTGCGCCTCGCCGACATCGATGTCGTTGTCATAATCGTCGAGCCGCATCGCGCTATCACCCCTTTGTCATTCGGCCCGCCTATGCGGGTCCTTGTCGCCCTGTTGAACCCGCAAAGCCTTCCGGCGGTTGCACGGGCGTGCATCTGACCGCATGGTGCGGTGCCAGAGCAAGGGAGAATGGCATGTTCCTGAAGGGCAAGACGGCGGTGATCTCGGGCTCCAGCTCGGGCATCGGCCTAGCCTATGCCAAGGCGCTGGCGGCGGAGGGGGCGGCGATCGTCCTCAATGGTTTCGGCGATGCGGATGCCATCGAGGCGAACCGTGCCGCGCTGGAACAGGTAAGCGGCACCCATGCCCTCTACGACCCCGCCGACATGACGCAGCCGGAGCAGATCGCGGCGATGATCGATCGTGCGGCGGCGGAGACCGGCTCGGTCGATATCGTCATCAACAATGCCGGTATCCAGCATGTCGCCCCGATCACCGAGTTTCCGGTCGAGAAATGGGATGCGATCATTGCGATCAACCTGTCCTCGGCCTGGCACATGATGCGCGCCGCGATCCCGCATATGCGCAAGCAGGGCTGGGGCCGGATCATCACCACCGCCTCGGCACACAGCCTGGTCGCCAGCCCCAACAAGTCGGCCTATGTCGCGGCCAAGCACGGCGTGGTCGGCATCACCAAGACCGTGGCGCTGGAGGTCGCGACCGACGGCATCACCGCCAACTGCATCTCGCCCGGCTATGTCTGGACGCCCTTGGTCGAGAACCAAATCCCCGACACGATGAAGGCGCGGGGGCTGACCCGCGAACAGGTGATCGACGACGTGCTGCTAAAGGCACAGCCCACCAAGGAGTTCGTGACCATCGAACAGGTTGCCGCGCTCGCCCTGTTCCTGTGCCGTGACGAGGCCAAGTCGATCACCGGCGCGAACCTGTCGGTCGATGGCGGCTGGACCGCGCAGTGACGATGCGCCGCTTGATCCTGGCTTCGGCCGTTGCGCTGATCGCGGTTGGCGCGGCGCAGGCCCAGCGTGCCGAGGAGGCGAGCGACTGGCGGCTGGCGGCGACCGAGGATGACCGTGTGCGCCTGCGCGGCTGGCGCAACGCCTGGATGAAGGGGCTGACCCAGGCGCGCGCGGGTGGCGCGGCGGCGGAGATCGCGGCGCTGGGCCATCTCGCGGACCCGGATCATTCGATGGCGGGGCCCGAACTGCCCGATGGCGACTATCGCTGTCGTACGTTCAAGATGGGGACGCAGGGGCGGGCGCTGCTGACCTATGTCGCCTATCCCTATTTCCGCTGCCGCGTGTCGGACGGAGGTGTCCGCCTGACCAAGATCGACGGGTCACAGCGGCTGACCGGGCGTATCTATCCCGACACCGACGCGCGCAGCATCTTCCTGGGCACGATGATCCTGGGCGATGAAGAACGGTCCTATGCCTATGGCCGCGACCGGGCGCGCGACATGGCAGGCGTGGTCGAGCGGATCGACGCGCGTCGTTGGCGGATCGCCTTCCCGTTTCCGGCTTATGAGTCGGTGGTCGACATACTCGAGCTGGTGCCCGTCGCCGCGCCCTGAGCGGGAATGCGATTGTCGTTGGCCGGGGCGGCGGGTAGCGGCGGCAGCGAGGCGAGATAGGCCTTGCCACCTTTACCGATCACCGTCACCCGGTCCGTATTCGCCTGCGCCACCGCCTTCAGATAGGAGCGCGGCTTCTTCATCAAATCGGGATGGTCCAGTCCGACCAACCCCAGCCGCCGCGCCGCTTCCTGCACGAAATGGACGCAGTTGCGCTGGTTGAGATTGTAATGCGCGTCTCCCGTCTTCTCGTCCCATCCGGCGACCAGCGCCAGGATGTCGGCATATTGCGCGTCGGTCATCACATAGGAAAACTGCGCGTCGCTGGTCGAGATGTAGAAGGGCTTGGATATGTCTAGCCGCCCCTTGACCGTACCCATCAGCAGCGCGGGCGATATCGACTTGGCGGTGAAGCCGTAATTGGCATCGACCGGTGCGCCCGTGGCATCGACCGTACCGCGCAAGGTGAAGAACGCGTGCGGAAAGCTGTTGCCCAACTCATGGCTCCAGAATGTGATCGTCACCGCGGCCTGGGCGGGCAGGGCGCAGGCCAGCGTCAGGAACAGGGCCGTGGCGATTCGCAGGAGCTTCGTCATGACGGTCCTCATAACCCATGTTGGGGCGATGACGCAGCCGCATTCTCGTGCTTTTCCGGGCGGATATAGATGGATGACAGGCTGGGCACGGCGACGCGAAGATCGTCTTCCAGCATTTCGATCATCGTCTCGGCCGCGCCCATAGGCATGCTGTCGACGAAATCGGCACTGATCGCGGCGAAGATGCTGTCTGGGGCGGTGTGGATGGTGCGGACATGGTTGACCCGCGTGATCCAGGGGCGCGCGGCGACGATGCCACGGATGGTCTCGACCACTTCCGGGTCGGCTCGCTCACCGATCAGCAGCCCCTTGGACTCGCGCGCCAGCAGGATCGCGACCAGTCCGAGCACGATGCCGATCAGGATCGAGGCCACCCCGTCGATGCGCGGGTCATTGAGCATATGCGATAACCAGACGCCGAGCGCCGCAATGACCAGCCCGGCGAGCGCCGCCGAATCCTCGAACAACACGATGAAACCGGGCGGGTCCTTGGATTCGTGGATTGCGCGCCACCAGCCGCTATCGCCCTTGGTTCGCGAGAACTCGCGTACCGCGATGGTCCAACTCGCCCCTTCCAACGCAAAGGCGATGGCGAGCACGATGTAATTGACCGTGGGATCGCGCAACGGCTCGGGCGTCTGGATATGCAGCCAGCCCTCATAGATCGAGATGCCGGAGCCCAGCGCGAAGATCAGGATGGCGACGACGAACGCCCAGAAATACAGTTCGCGGCCATAACCGAAGGGGTGGATGGCGTCCGGCCCCCGCTTGGCGCGCTTCTGGCCATAGAGCAGCAGAATCTGGTTGCCGCTATCGACGACCGAGTGCACGCCCTCGGTCAGCATCGAGGACGAACCGGTGATCCCCGCCGCGACGAACTTGGCGATGCCGATGCCCAGATTGGCGGCCAGTGCGCCGTACAGGACGATATTCTCGCGAATGCGCGCGGTCAGGCCGGTGTCTGGCATGGCCGGTACAGCGTGCGATCGCGGCGGTTGTTCCGCTGGAAAAACAAACCCCGCCGATACGGATCGGCGGGGTCGCTTCCTTCCCCAAGGAAGAGGGGGGCAAAGGGGCCAACGCGCCCGGGATCACATCACGATGCGATACGTCCCAGCCGGTGGTACAGATGCGCGAACTTGATCGAGCGGGGATCGTCGGCGACGCGCTTGACGTGTTCGGCGATGGCTTCCTTCATCAGGGCGAAGTCTTCGGTGGAGAAGACGGCGCGGCTGCGTTGCGGTTCGGTCGGCATGGCATTCTCTCCTTTGAAACGGTGGTCCTCAGGCGGCCTGGACGAACTGGGCCGCCTCGGTCGATTCGGCGAGCGCGGTGGTGGAGCTGTCGCCGCCCGCCGCGACTTGCGCGATCAGGTCGAAATAGCCGGTCCCCACCTCGCGCTGGTGACGGGTCGCGGTATAGCCGTTGGCTTCGGCGGCGAATTCGGCCTGTTGCAGCTCCGAATAGGCCGCCATGCCCCGATCCCG
The DNA here is from genome assembly GCF_001476905.1 of Sphingomonas sanguinis. GTDB lineage: Bacteria > Pseudomonadota > Alphaproteobacteria > Sphingomonadales > Sphingomonadaceae > Sphingomonas > Sphingomonas sanguinis_B. Next base: position 4,599 of record NZ_LDTE01000054.1, read on the forward strand.
ATATTCGCGTGCCAGCTCGAACATGCCGTAGTTGAGCTGGTGGAAGCCGGCGAGCGTGACGAACTGGAACTTATATCCCATCGCCCCGATCTCCCGCTGGAAGCGAGCAATGTCGTCGCGATCGAGATTGGCCTCCCAGTTGAAGCTGGGTGAGCAGTTATAGGCCAGCATCTTGCCCGGATACTCACGCTGGATCGCCTCGGCAAAGCGGCGCGCATCGGCGAGGTTGGGCTTGGACGTTTCCCACCACAACAGGTCGGCATGGGGCGCGAAGGCCAGGCCGCGCTGGATGCAATGGTCGACGCCGGTGCCCTCCTTCAGTCGGAAGAAGCCCTCCGCCGTCCGCTCGCCGGTCAGGAACGCCCGGTCGCGCTCGTCCACGTCCGAGGTGATGAGCCGCGCGCTTTCGGCATCGGTGCGCGCGCAGATCACCGTCGGTACGCCCGCCACATCCGCCGCCAGCCGCGCCGCATTCAGGTTGCGGATATGCGCTGCCGTCGGGATCAGCACCTTGCCGCCCAGATGGCCGCACTTCTTTTCCGAGGCGAGCTGGTCCTCGAAATGCACGCCCGCCGCACCCGCCGCGATATAGGCCTTCATGATCTCATAGCAGTTGAGCGGACCGCCGAATCCGGCCTCGGCATCGGCAATGATCGGTGCGAACCAGTCGCGCGACACCGCGCCCTCCGCATGTTCGATCTGGTCGGCGCGGGCCAGCGTCGCGTTGATCCGGCGGGCGAGCTCCGGCCCGGCATTGGCGGGGTAGAGCGACTGGTCGGGATACATCTGCCCGGCGGTGTTGGCGTCCGCCGCGACCTGCCAGCCCGACAGATAGATCGCCTTCAGCCCGGCACGCACCATCTGCATCGCCTGATTGCCCGACAGCGCGCCCAGCGCATGAACATAATCCTCGGTCTTCAGCAATTCCCACAGCTTCAGCGCGCCACGCCGGGCCAGCGTATGCTCGACCGCGATCGATCCGCGCAGCCGCGCGACATCGGCGGGGGTGTAGGGGCGGGTGATGCCATCGAACCGTCCGGTGGGGGCGGGGATGAGGTCCTGGAAGTTCGGCATCGCATCGTCCTTTACAAATAGGGGCTTGTTGACGAGGACTTTGCCGGGTGTTCGACCATTGATGAAGGCTTTGGCGTGTTGCCACCGCGTCTCCGGGTCGCGGCCATGCCATCCTCCCCAGGTCGGGTTGTAAAGAATTGACAGCGGGAAGGCGGTGGCGCAGCCTGTCCGCAGGAGGGCGGAGCATGAGCGCAACCAAGCTGATCGCCGGACACGCGGTGCGACGGGTGCGTCGCCAGAACGGGCTGTCGCAAGCCGCGATGGCGGAGATGCTCGACATCTCGCCCAGCTATCTGAACCTGATCGAGCGTAACCAGCGGCCGGTCTCGGCCGCGCTGCTGGTCCGGCTGGTCGAGACGTTCGACTTCGATCCGCGCGCCTTGACGGCGGCGGCACCGGGGGGCGGGGCGGCGGCGATGCGGCGGCGGCTGGCCGATCCGATGTTCGCCGATCTGGAGATCGACCGCAGCGAGTTGGAGGAATGGCTGGCGGCGGCGCCGGGCGGTGCGGAGGCGTTTGCCCGCGCCTTTGACCGGCTGGGCGGCGGCGTGGCGGCGGTGGCCGCAACACCCGACCCGACCGTGCAGGTGCGCCGCGAGATCGAGCGGTGGCGCAATCATTTCCCCGACCTCGACGCGGCTGCGGAGCTGCTCGCGGACGAGTTGCGGCTGATGGCGGGCGACCTGTACGGCGCGCTGGCCGAGCGGTTGCGGGTTCGTCATGCGCTGTCCATCCGGGTGCTGCCGGTCGACATCATGCCCGACCGGCTGGTGCGGCTGGACCTGCACGCCCGGCAATTGCAGCTGTCCGAAATGCTCGAGGCGCCGGGCCGCGTTTTTGCGCTGGCGGTGCAGCTGGCCCAGTCGGAGGCGCGGACCGAGATCGAGGCGCTGGCCCGCGGTGCGGCCTTTGGCGACCGCATCGCCGAACGACTCTTCCGCCGCTATCTGGCACAGTATTTCGCTGCCGCTTTGGTCATGCCCTATGCCCGGTTCCTGCGCGCGTGCGAGGCGACAGGCTACGACCTGGCCGTGCTGCGTCGCCGCTTCGGGGTGTCACACGAGCAGCTGGCGCACCGGCTGACCACGCTGCACCGGGTCGGCGCGCGGGGGCTGCCCTTTTTCATGCTGCGGGTCGACCGGGCGGGGCAGGTATCGAAAAGGCTGGTCGGGGCCGCCGATCCCGGCTTGGCCGAGACGGAAGCCTTGTGCCCGCTCTGGAATGCGCTGGGCGCGTTTGACCGGGCGCGGGAGCCGATATCGCAAAGCGTCGTCATGCCAGATGGCGCGACCTTCCTGACCCTGGCGCAGCGGGTCGATCGGGCCGGGCGATCGGCATCGGGCGTCCCTGCGCAGTTCGTCATCATATTGGGGCTGGCGGCGGCCTTGTCGGGTCAGCTTTCGGAGAGGCTGGGGGGAGAGCCGGCGCGGCACGCGACGCCGATCGGCCCCGGGTGCCGTCGATGCCCCCGGCCCGATTGCCCACAGCGCTCGCTGCCGGCGATCGGTCGTGCGTTGGTGGTCAACGAGCGCGAACGGACGGTGGCTTCGCTGCCCTGCGCGGGCGACTGAGCGCCGGACTTGTGGAGTGATCGGCAAAGATTTCAACTTATTTGCCAAGTCCTTAAAGGAATTTGATCGGCTTTCACCAGTTGTAAGGAGTCATCGTGTAGCGTTCGATCCCGATGAATTGGCTCTTCCTCCGTCTCCGTTCATTGGAATTCCGTTTTGCGGTCATGCTGTCGACCGTCCTGTGCATTTCGACTGCGTTGGGCCTGACGGGCGTATCGTTCCATCGGCAACTGGTTTCGACCACAGAGGCGACCGGGCATATCGCCACGAACCTGGACGATTTTGCGGCCGCCGATACCCAGTTGCGGGGGTTGCGTATTCATTTGACGGATGTGGACCGCCGCCTCGACCGGCATGACGGGAACAGGGAGGCGGATTGGGCGGCAATGGAGCAACTGCTCGCCGCGCAGCTGGGGCCGCGGCAAGCGGGGCCGCTGGCCCTGACGCCGCGCGGTCGGCGCGTGGAAGCGCAGCTGCGGAAGGCCGAGCAACGCTTCTTCCGCGAAACCCAAACGATCCTACGAGACACGCGGGCCGATCCCCGCAAGCTGCAAGCCGCGCTTCCCCGGTTCCAGCGCTCGCTGCGCTCGGTGGAATATTGGCGGGACGATATGCGCCGGATGATGCGGCGGGAACTGACCCAGCGCACGCGTGAGGCCGCTCTGCTGGCGCGTCGCGGACTGATGCAAATGACGCTGGCCGCCGTGTCGATGCTGATACTGGTCGGCGCACTGATCCTCTGGCTGCGCTGGCGGATTATCGAACCGCTGGTGACGATCGTCGCGGCCGTTCGCGCAATGAAAGGCGGGCGGGCGCTGCAACCCTTGCCCTATGCAGAGCGGGTCGACGAACTGGGTGAGTTGACCCGCGCGTTGCAGGCGTTTGCGCTGGAGGCCGAGGAGCGCGAACGTATCCAGCGCCAAGTCGAATATCTGGCGCATCACGATCCGCTGACCGGTCTGGCCAACCGGCTGGTCTTTGCCGAACGGCTGGAAAAGGCGCTCCAGGCGGGGCAGCGGATCGCGTTGCTTGCGGTCGATCTGGATGGGTTCAAGGGTGTCAACGACACGTTGGGCCATGCCACCGGCGACGCGATGTTGCAGCGCGCCAGCGCGATGCTGCTCGCGGCGGTGGACGAGGGAGATGTCGTCTCGCGCATCGGCGGCGACGAATTCGCGATCATCCATTATCTGTCGGAAACCGAGCGCGATGCGCAGGGGGTGGCGGATCGAATCTATGGCGTGGCCGCGGCCGATCCGGCGACACCGTCGGTCCGCTTGAGCATCGGTATCGCCCTGTCCCAGCATCACGGCATCGAGTGCGACGAGTTGCAGGCCTGTGCCGATATCGCGCTCTACCGGGCGAAGGCCGATGGCCGCCACCGGGCGCGCCATTATGACGCGGCGATGGACGAAGAACGGCGGCAGCGCCACTGGCTGGCCCATGAACTGCGCGATGCCAGCGTGCGGGGCGAGTTGAGCCTGGCGTTCCAGCCGATCGCCGATTGTCCCTCCCGTCGCATCATCGGGCAGGAGGCGCTGGCACGCTGGACCCATCCGGTGTTGGGGCCGGTCAGCCCCGACATCTTCATCGCGCTGGCCGAGGAGAATGGACTGATCGCGGAGATCGGCCGGTTCCTGCTGGTCGAGGCGCTGGTCGCCGCGCGCGACTGGCCCCGCGACTGGATGCTGGCGATCAACCTGTCCCCTGTACAGTTGCGTGACCCGTCGTTGGCGGACGAGATGCTGGCGACCATCGCGGACCATGGCATGCACCCCCGCCGGGTCGAAGTGGAAGTGACCGAAGGCGTGCTGATCGACCGGCGCGAAACCGCCACGGCCAATCTGCGCACGTTGCGCGGGGCGGGCGTGCGTATCGTGATGGACGATTTCGGCACCGGCTAT
>NZ_LDTE01000055.1 GCF_001476905.1 Sphingomonas sanguinis
CGGGAGGGGGTGGGGGAGGGAAAAGCCAAGTAGGTCCACCTCATCTGTTCCACGTGGAACAACTTTGCTCTGTGGATAACTCTGTGCATGAACGGGGAGCAATTGGTGGAAATTGCAAAATACATTGTGCATCACGCCCCGTCTTGCCACATGGCAACCCTATGACAGACGAACTCCGCTCCACCGCTTTCGAGTCCAAGGCCTGGCCTTATGAGGAGGCTCGCAAGCTCCTCAAACGCTATCCCGATGGCAAGCCGGGCGGTGCGCCGATCCTGTTCGAGACGGGCTATGGTCCGTCGGGCCTGCCGCATATCGGCACGTTCAACGAAGTGCTGCGCACCACCATGGTCCGCAACGCCTTCCATGCGCTATCGGATCAGAAGACGCGGCTGATCGCCTTTTCGGACGATATGGACGGCCTGCGCAAGGTGCCGGACAATGTGCCGAACCAGGAGCTGCTACGCGCGCATCTCGGCAAGCCGCTGACCCAGGTGCCCGACCCGTTCGAGAAGTTCGACAGCTTCGCCGCGCATAACAATGCGATGCTGCGCCAGTTTCTCGACCGCTATGGTTTCGATTACGAGTTCGCCTCGTCGACGGACTATTACACCTCCGGCCGGTTCGACGATGCGCTGCGGCTGGTGCTCAAGCATTTCCAGGGCATCCAGGACGTGATGTTGCCGACGTTGCGCGCCGAGCGCCGTGCCACCTATTCCCCGGTCCTGCCGATCAGCCCCAAGTCGGGCATCGTGTTGCAGGTGCCGATCGAGGTGGTCGATGCCGAAGCCGGCCTGATCGCCTTCGAGGATGAGGGCGAGCGGATCGTCCAGTCCGCGCTGGGCGGCATGTCCAAGCTGCAATGGAAGGTCGACTGGGCGATGCGCTGGGTCGCGCTGGGTGTGGATTACGAGATGGCGGGCAAGGACCTGATCGACTCGGTCACCCAGTCTTCCAAGATCGCGCGCGTACTCGGCGGCCGACCGCCGGAGGGCTTCAACTATGAGATGTTCCTCGACGAGCATGGCGAGAAGATTTCCAAGTCCAAGGGCAATGGCCTCAGCCTGGACCAGTGGCTGACCTATGGGCCGGAGGAGAGCCTGGCCTTCTTCGCCTATCGTGAGCCGAAAAAGGCCAAACAGCTGCACATGGGCGTCATCCCGCGTGCGGTGGACGAATATTGGCAGTTCCGCGTGAACTACCCCAACCAGTCTCTCAAGGAGCAGCTGGGCAATCCGGTGCATCATATCCATGACGGCAAGCTGCCCGAGGGCGAGCTGCCGGTGACGTTCGGCCTGCTGCTCAACCTGGTCGGCGTGATGGGTGAGGCCACCAAGGAGCAGGTCTGGGGTTATCTCGCCAATTACGTTCCGGAAGCGTCGGCCGCGAAGTATCCCGAGCTCGACAGGCTGATCGACCATGCGCTGGCCTATGCCCGCGATTTCGTCGCGCCGACGCTCCAGCGCCGCGCGCCCGAGCCGCATGAGGCCGAAGCGCTACGCCAGCTGGACACGCAGCTCGCGGCGCTCCCGGCGGGGGCGACGGCCGAGGATATCCAGAATATCGTCTATGAGATCGGCAAGACCGACGCCTTCCCGTCGCTGCGGGACTGGTTCAAGGCGCTGTACGAGACGCTGTTGGGCTCGGCGCAAGGGCCGCGCATGGGCAGCTTCATCGCGCTCTACGGTGTGGATAACAGCCGCAAACTTATCGCCGAGGCGCTGGCCAAGGTCGCGTAACAAACACCCTCACCCTTCCGGCGCTTCGCGCCTCCCTCCCTCTCCCAATGGGAGAGGGAAGGGGCCCGCCCGCTGCAAGCGGGTGGGAGGGGTGAGGGTGTTTCCTATTTAGCGGAGATGCTCCGCGAAGAACGCCATGGTGCGTTCGTCCGCCAGCTTGGCGGACTCGTCCGACCGACGCTGACCGAACTCGGTCGCGAAGCCGTGATCCTCACCGGCATAATCATAGAGTGTGACCTTGGGGTGATCGTCGAGCCCCTCATGCATCCGCGTCTGCGCGTCCTTGTCGACGAAGTGATCCTCTTCCGGAATGTGGAGCAGGACCGGCTTGGCGATGGCGTGTTTCTCGCCCAGCAGGCCGTCGATGCCGACGCCATAATAGCCGACACTCGCATCCACATCGGTGCGCGCCGCGGTCATGAAGGCCAGTCGCCCGCCCAGGCAATAGCCGACGACGCCGACCTTGAAGTCCGCGCCATGCTCGTCGCGGATCGCCTTGATCGTCGCCTCGATATCGCGAATGCCGCCGTCCTGGTCGAACTTCCCCATCAGCTCGAGCGCCTGTTGCATCTCGTTGGGGATGTCGGGGTCCAGCTCGATGCCCGGGGCGATCTTGTGGAAAAGATCGGGGGCGACGGCCAGATAGCCCGCCTCGGCCAGCGTGTCGCACTTGCGGCGGATGCCTGCATTCACGCCGAAGATTTCCTGGATGACGATGATCGCGGCGGTCGGCTGACCTTCCGGCTCGGCGTAATAGGCGTTGAACTGGCCTTCGCCGTTCTGTGCGGCGATGGTCTTGGTGGCAGTCATGCGGGTCTCCTGTGGTCGTCGCGACGATAACGCCTTATGCCTCACTTGGTCGCGTGATGGAGAATGGCGCATGAAAGTGAATGTGGAAATCGACTGCACGCCGGAGGAAGCGCGCCGCGCCATGGGCCTGCCCGACCTGACGCCGATCCATGAACGCTATGTCCAGATGATGCTCGATACGATGCAGTCCGGCGTGAAGCCCGAGATGATCGAGGCGATGATGCGCAACTGGGCGCCGATGGGCGAGGCGAGCATGACCATGTGGCGCCGCATGTTCGAGGGGCAGAAGGGCTGACCCTGAGCATGACCGATACGATCTTCGCCGTCTCCAGCGGACAGCCGCCCGCCGCCATTGCGGTGATCCGGGTCAGCGGCCCGGCGGCCTTTGCGGCGGCCGAGCGGCTGGGCGGGCGGCTGCCCGAGGCCCGTCGTGTAAGCCTGCGGACGTTGAAGGACGGGAAGGGTGCGGTGCTGGATTCGGCGCTGCTGCTGTGCTTCCCCGGTCCGGCGACGGCGACCGGCGAGGATCTGGTCGAGCTGCATTGCCATGGCGGCCGTGCCGTGGTGGCGGCGGTCGAGCGGGCCTTGGCAGAACAGCCGGGCGTTCGCCGCGCCGAGCCGGGGGAGTTCACCCGTCGCGCTTTGCTCAACGGCCGGATCGACCTGGCCGAGGCGGAGGGGCTTGCCGATCTGCTGGAGGCGCAGACCGAGCGACAACGACGTGCCGCGATCGGCGCGGTCGAAGGGCGGGTGAGCCAGGCGGTGCGCGGCTGGATGGACCGGCTGGCGACTCTGTCTGCGATGGTCGAGGCGATGCTCGATTTCGCCGAAGAGGATGACGTGCCGCTCGATCAGGCGGCGGTGGCGCGGGTCAGAAGCGACATGCACGAGTTGGCCATCGCCATGTTGGACGTGGTCGAGCGGCCGCCGGTCGATCGGCTTCACGATGGCATCCGCGTGGTGCTGGCCGGGCCACCCAATAGCGGCAAGTCGACGCTTCTCAATCTGCTGGTCGAGCGCGAGGCGGCCATCGTGTCGCCGATCGCGGGCACGACCCGCGACCGGATCGAGGCAAGCGTGTTGCGGGGCGGGGTGGCCTATGTGCTGACCGACACTGCCGGGCTGGCCGAGGATACCGATGACGTGATCGAGGCGATCGGTGTCACCCGCGCGCAGGAGGCGATCCTTCAGGCGGACATTCTGTTGTGGATGGCCGACACGCCCCCGCCGCGTGGCGATGCGATCTGGCTCCATTCGCGCGCCGATCTGCCGGGGCGGGAAGACCTACCCGAAGGACGGGCGCTTGCGGTGCGTCGTGATGACGCGTCGAGTGTGGCAACCGTCTGGGACGTGATTGCGAACACCGCCACGGGACTGTTGCCACGCGAAGATGCGATCGGATTCAAGCGGCATCAGCAGGACCAATGCCGCCGTGCCGCCAATGCGCTGATCGCTGCGCCGACCGATGATATCCTTTTGGTGGCGGAGGAATTACGGGTCGCGCGACAGGCACTGGCAGAAGTGCTGGGCGTCAGTGCGACCGAGATGATGCTCGACGCGCTGTTTGGACGATTCTGCCTGGGGAAGTGATTGTTCCACGTGGAACGTTAAGCATAGAATGTTGGAGGGGATCGCTTTGACGCTGACCGGTCCTTCCGGTAGGGCGGGGGCATGTTTGATGTCGTAGTGATCGGTGGTGGTCACGCGGGAACCGAGGCCGCTGCGGCGGCTGCGCGCCGGGGTGCGCGGACGGCCCTTTTGTCCTTCGATCGTCATGGCCTGGGCGCCATGTCCTGCAATCCCGCCATCGGCGGGTTGGGGAAGGGCCATATCGTGCGCGAGGTCGACGCCTTTGACGGCCTGATCGGCCGAGCGGCGGACCAGGGCGCGATCCATTATCGGATGCTCAACCGCAGCAAGGGTACGGCCGTCCAGGGACCGCGCGTGCAGGCCGACCGTCGGCGCTATGCCAGGGCGATCCAGGCGATGCTGGCTGCGCAACCGGACCTGACCATCGTCGAGGGCGAGGCTGAGGCGCTCGTTCTCGACGGCGATCGGGTCGCGGGGGTGCAGCTGGCCGACGGCACGATCCTGTCGGCTCGTGCGGTGGTGCTCGCGACCGGGACATTCCTGGGCGGACGGCTGTTCCGCGGTGAGGAACGGCATCTCGGCGGTCGTATCGGTGAACGAGCGGCGACCCGGATGGCCGAACAGCTTCGCGCGCTGGGCTTGCCCATGGCGCGGATGAAGACCGGTACGCCGCCGCGTCTCGATGGTCGCACCATCGACTGGGCGAAGCTGGACGAGCAGCCGAGCGACACCGATCCCTGGACCATGTCGCCGATGACGGCGGCCAGGCCGCTGCTGCAGATCGCCTGTGCGATCACCCGGACGACCGAAGAAACCCATGCGATCATCGCGGCGGCCTTCCATCGCTCGCCGTTGTTCACCGGTGCGATCGAGGCGAATGGCCCGCGTTACTGCCCGTCGATCGAGGACAAGATCAAGCGCTTCGCTGACCGCGACAGCCATCAGATTTTCCTGGAGCCGGAGGGGCTGGACGACCCGTTGGTCTATCCGAACGGCCTGTCGACCTCGCTGCCGACCGATGTGCAGGAAGCGATGATCGCCTCTATGCCGGGGCTGGAGCGGGCGGTCATCACGCTGCCCGGCTATGCGGTGGAATATGATCATATAGATCCGCGCGCGCTCGACGCCCGGCTGGCCTTGGGCGCGCTTCCCGGCGTGTTCTGCGCCGGTCAGATCAACGGTACGACCGGTTATGAGGAAGCGGCGGGGCAGGGGCTGATCGCCGGGCTCAATGCAGCGGCCCATGCCTGTGACCTGTCGCCGGTCATCCTCGACCGAGCGTCGAGTTATCTCGGTGTGATGATCGACGATCTCGTGTTGCAGGGCGTGACCGAGCCCTATCGCATGCTGACCGCGCGCGCCGAATATCGCCTGTCGCTGCGAGCCGACAATGCGGAGACGCGTTTGGGTGGCATCGCCGAAGCCGCCGGGTGTCTCTCGTCCGAACGACTGGCACATCGGCGGCGGCGGCAGGGGCAGCAGCAGACGTTGCGGCAGCGACTGTCCGTGGTCCGCACGGCGTCCGATCTCGCGCGCAGCGGGGCGGCGATCGCACAGGATGGCGCGCGTCGGACGGCTTATGAATGGCTGCGCTTTGACGGCGTGACGCTGGCGCATGTCGCCCCCGATGCGGCCGAGGGTTGCGATCCGGCGGTGGTCGCGGAGACGCTGGAGGACGCCCGCTACGCCCCCTATGTCGAACGTCAGGCCGAGGAGGTCGCGCGGCTGCGCGCCGATGAGCAGATCCTGTTATCGGCTTCGCTCGATTACGCCGCCATCCCTGGCCTGTCGCAGGAGATGATCGACAGGCTCAGCCTGGCGCGCCCTGCGACGCTGGCGGCGGCCTCGCGCATTCGTGGCATCACTCCGGCCGCTTTGTCGGCCGTCCTCCTTCACGCCCGAAAGGTGGCGGCATGACCGAAGAACAAGCGCGCGACTGGGTTGTCCAGCGATATGGCGAAGAGGCCGCCGAGCGGATCGACTATTTCCTGAACTTGGTGATCGTCGAGAACGACCAGCAGAATCTGATCGCGCCCTCGACGATCGCGACCATCTGGGCCCGCCATGCGCTCGATTCGGTTCAGCTGATCCCGCTGGCCGACCGTGCGGATGGGCAATGGGTGGATATCGGCACGGGCGGCGGCTTCCCCGGCATGGTCGTTGCGCTCGCTTGGCCCGGTCGCATGGCGCTGGTCGAACCGCGGAAGCGCCGCGCCGACTTCCTGCGCGAATGTGCCGAGCGATTGGGGGTGGCGGACCGGGTGACGGTCCACGCGTCCAAGATTGAGGCCGTGGACGTGAAGGCGGACGTTATTTCGGCACGTGCGGTGGCGACGGTCGAAAATCTTTTGCGCGCGGCGGCCCACTGCGGCAAACAGGAAACACGGTGGCTGCTCCCGCGCGGCCGCTTGGACGAGCGCGAAATCAAGACCCTCAAGCGGCAATGGCGCTTCGTGTTTCACGTGGAACATAGCATCACCTCGGCGGAATCGTCGATCGTGATCCTCGACCGAGTAGGGGCCCGATGATCTGCGTTGCCATTGCGAATCAGAAGGGCGGGGTGGGTAAGACCACCAGCGCCATCAACCTTGCCACCGCTCTGGCGGCGACGGGTCTGAACGTGCTGCTGATCGACCTCGATCCGCAGGGCAACGCATCGACGGGGTTGGGCATTCCCAACAGCCAGCGGGTCTTCTCCAGCTATCATGTGTTGCTGGGCGAGGCGCGGATCGACGATGCGGTGGTACATACCCAGGTGCCGCGCCTGGATGTGGTGCCTGCTACCGTCGATCTGTCGGGTGCCGAGCTGGAGCTGGTCGATTACGAGAATCGTACGCACCGGCTGGATCAGGCATTACGGCGGACGCAGGGGCATTGGGACATCGTGCTGGTCGACTGCCCGCCCTCGCTGGGGCTGCTGACGATCAACGCGATGGTGGCGTCCGACTCGCTGTTCGTGCCGTTGCAGTGCGAGTTCTTCGCGCTGGAGGGGCTGTCGCAGCTGCTGACCACGGTCGAGCGGATTCGCGCGCGGTTCAATCCGGGGCTCGCGATCCTGGGCGTGGCTTTGACGATGTACGACCGGCGCAACCGGCTGACCGATCAGGTGTCGGCCGATGTGCGCGCGGTTTTGGGAGGTGTGGTGTTCGATACGGTGATTCCGCGCAACGTCCGGCTGTCGGAGGCGCCCAGCCACGGCCTGCCCGCGTTGATCTATGACCATCGCTGCGTGGGCAGCCAAGCCTATATCGCGCTGGCGCGGGAGCTGATCGCGCGTCTGCCGCTCGGCACGCCCCAGCCCGGAGCAGCGGCGGCATGAGTGAGGAGACGACCACCAAGCGCCCGCGTCCGGGTCTGGGGCGTGGGCTGGGCGCCTTGCTCGGTGACATTGCGCGCGAAGCGCCGATCCGGCCGGGCGACCAGCCGACGCCCGGTGGCGTGCGGATGCTCCCCGTCGGCTCGCTGTCGCCGCACCCGGACCAGCCGCGCCGCCATTTTGAAGAAGCCGCGCTCGACGAACTTGCCGCCTCGATCGCGGCACGCGGGCTGATCCAGCCGATCGTCGTGCGGCCGCATGGCAAGGACTATCAGATCGTCGCGGGCGAACGCCGTTGGCGCGCCGCCCAGCGCGCCCGGCTGCACGAGGTGCCGGTCGTCGTCCGCGACTTCGATGATGCGCAGACGCTCGAAGTCGCGCTGATCGAGAATATCCAGCGCCAGGACCTGAACGCGATCGAAGAGGCGCAGGCCTATCAGCGGCTGGCGGGTGAGTTCGGCCATACGCAGGAAGCGCTGGCCAAGATCGTCCACAAGTCGCGCAGCCATGTCGCCAATCTGCTCCGCCTGCTCGAACTGCCCGATACGGTGCAGGCCCAGGTTGTTACCGGGGCGCTCTCCATGGGCCATGCCCGTGCGCTGTTGGGCGCGGATGAGGTCGAGTCGCTGGCCGATCAGGTCATTGCGCGCGGCCTGAGCGTGCGCGAGACCGAGAAGCTGACCCGCGAAGCCAAGGGTGGCGGACGCAAGGCAACTGAAGAGCGTGGCGAGAAGGGGCCGCGTGCCTCGGGACAGGATGCGGCGGACGCCGATATCGCCGCGCTGGAGGGCCAGCTTGCCGATCTGCTCGGCCTGTCGGTGCGGATCGCGCATGGCGAGAAGGGGGGGACGCTGACGCTCAGCTACTCGACGCTCGATCAGCTCGACATGGTGTGCCAGCGGCTGACCGGTGAGGGCATTTGAAAGCGGGACGCCGGTCTGTTTCGCAGACAGGCGCAGTTGGCGTTTGGTTTTTGAGAGGGCGGGGCGGGGGGCCTAAGGACAATCCCTTAGCCCCGCCGCGCAATCCCCTGCGCAATGATGGTCGCTTCCGATTCGGCCAGCACTGCCCCGGCATTGCCCGGCGCCATGACCGCGCGTTCGGCGGCCCGAATCCGGGCCAATGCCCGCGCCAGCATCGCCGGAGTCCAGCGGCGCAAGGCCCGGGCGGTCTTCGCTTCGTCGCGGAAGAAGACGCGGTGGCGTTTCATCACCGCCTCGACCGGCTCGCCCGCATCCACATCGGCGCGCATCTCCGCCAAGGCGACCAAGCGGCGGGCCAGGGCGCGCAGCCAGGGGATGGGCGAGGCGCCGCCTTCATCCAGCAAGGCGAGTTCGCCGCCCAGATCGCCGACTCGGCCCTCGACCACCGCCTCGACCGCATCGCCCATCTCGACTTCGCCCAGATCGGCGCCGATCGCGTCCATCGCGACGTGATCGACTTCACGCGGGCGGTCGGGTGCGGCATCGAGATAAAGCGACAGCTTTTCCAGCTCGCGAGTCATCACCGAACGATCAGCGGCGGCCGCCTCGACCAGTCGCGCCGGCACGCCTGCCGCAAGCCGCAGGCCCATCTCGCCGCCCAGGGTAACCGCCAGCCGCTCGGCGTCCGCTGCCGTGAGCGCATAGCAGCCGAACGCCATCGCTCGGGGCGAATCGAGCGCGAGCTTGACGATCTTGGCGGTCGTCTTGACCGTGGGGGCGATGGCGACGACGGGGTTGCCCGCCGACTCGGCTTCCAGCAGCGCCGTGAAGGCCGCCAGACCTTCTTCGCCGACGCTGGCGATACGGATATGGCGCGGGCCGCCGAACAGCGACATGGACGCGGCCTCGTCGGTTAGGCGGGCCGGATCGCTCTTCAGCGTGGCCGAATCGAGGTCGATCCGTTCGGAATCCTGCCCCATCGCCTTGGCCAGGATTCGCGCCAATTCGCTGGCCCCCGCTTCATCGGGGCCGTGCAGCAGATAGAGGCGGATATCGGCGGAGGGACGGCCCAGCGCCTGGCGAATCTGGTTGGCGTTGGCTTTCACGGCTGGGGCGCCGTCACGGCCGTGCGGGTGCCATCGCCTCACCAGGCCGCGACCGGGCATAGGTGGCGAGCCGCGCGACGATCTCATCCGCGACGATCACCGAAAGCCGCTCCAGCGCGGTGTTTTCCGCCGCGATGGTCGCATATTCGGAGCGCACGACGTCGATGCCCGCGTCCGATCCTGCAGTGGCGTCGACCAGCACCGCGTTGCTTGTCTGATCGACCAGCTGATAGCGCGCGCGCAGGATACGCCGTTCGCGCACCACCGAGTCGTCACGCCGAACGCCAAGCCCGCGAATCTGGTCGTCCAGCTTCACGTCCAGGCGATAACGCGCATTGCCCGTCTTGCCGCCCAGCCGGTCGTTCAGGGCGTTGGCCATGAGCCAGCCCGCCTTCCCCTGAATCGGCGCGACCTCGATCTGCGATAGGGCATTGGCCACCGGGCCGGAGCTGCCGCCTGCATAGAGCGGATGCAGCCCGCAACCCGACAGACCCAGGGTCAGCGCCAGACCGGCAGCGATCAGGGGAAGGACACGGCTCATGCGACGATGTTCACCAGACGGTCGGGCACCACGATCACCTTTTTCGGGGTCGCGCCGTCGAGCGCGCGCACGATCTTCTCGGACGCCAGCGCGTTCGCCTCCAGCTGGTCCTTCGGCAGCCCCTTGGCGACGGTCAGCGTGTCGCGCAGCTTGCCGTTGACCTGCACCGCGACAGTGACCTCGTCCTCGACCAGCAGGCTGTCGTCGACCACCGGCCAGGCGGCGTCGGCGATCAGGCCGTCCTGGCCCATCCCGGCCCAGGCTTCCTCCGCCATGTGCGGGACCATCGGCGCGACCAGCAACATGGTGGTGCGGATCGCCTCGTTCCGCGCAGCCGAAGGCTTGGCCTTTTCGATGGCGTTGACCAGCTCGTACAGCTTGGCGACCGCCTTGTTGAAGGCGAGCGCCTCGATATCCGCCGCGACGCCCGCGATGGTCTGGTGCAGCTTGCGCGAGAGGGCCTTATCTTCGCCCTCGGCGGCTTCCGACCCGTCGAACAGACGCCACAAGCGCTGGACGAAGCGCCACGAGCCTTCGATGCCGGATTCCGACCAGGGCAGGTCGCGCTCGGGCGGGCTGTCGGACAGCATGAACCAGCGTACCGCGTCCGCACCGTACTGATCCACGATGGGCTCGGGATCGACGGTGTTCTTCTTGGACTTGGACATCTTCTCGACGCGGCCGACCGTGATCGGCTGTCCGGTCGCGATCTCGATGCCGTCGCGGATTTCGCCGGGCGCGAGCCAGCGGCCGTCCGAGGACTTGTAACTCTCGTGCGTGACCATGCCTTGCGTGAAGAGCCCTGCAAAGGGCTCGGCCACGTCGATCAGGCCGATATGCTTGAGCGCCCGTGTCCAGAAGCGCGCATAGAGCAGATGCAGGATCGCATGCTCGACGCCGCCGATATACTGGCCGACCGGCAGCCACTGCTTCACCACCTCGGGGTCGAACGGCCGATCCTGGGGCTGGCTGGCGAAGCGGATGAAATACCAAGACGAATCGACGAAGGTGTCGAGCGTATCGGTCTCGCGCCGGGCGGGCTTGCCGCAGGTCGGGCAGTCGACATGCTTCCACGTCGCATGGCGGTCGAGCGGATTGCCGGGGACGTCGAACGTCACATCCTCGGGCAGGGTGACGGGCAGCTGGTCCTTGGGCACCGGCACCGCGCCGCAATCCTCGCAGTGGATGATCGGGATCGGTGTGCCCCAGTAACGCTGGCGGCTGACGCCCCAGTCGCGCAGGCGGTACACGGTCTGGCCCTGGCCCCAGCCTTCGCCCTCGGCGCGCGCGATGACAGCGGCCTTGGCGG
The DNA here is from genome assembly GCF_001476905.1 of Sphingomonas sanguinis. Taxonomy (GTDB): domain Bacteria; phylum Pseudomonadota; class Alphaproteobacteria; order Sphingomonadales; family Sphingomonadaceae; genus Sphingomonas; species Sphingomonas sanguinis_B. Next base: position 11,332 of record NZ_LDTE01000055.1, read on the forward strand.
CTTCGACGTCCATCCCGTCCAGCGGGCCGGAATTCACCAGCTGGCCGCTGCCGGTATAGGCGGTGTCGCCCTCGAACACCGGCGCGGTCGTGTCGCCATCCGCGACGACGCGCGTGACGCTCAGGCCGTATTTGCGCGCGAAGTCCAGGTCGCGCTGGTCATGCGCGGGCACGCCCATCACCGCGCCCGTGCCGTAATCCATCAGCACGAAGTTCGCGATATAGACCGGCAGGGTGATGCTGGCGTCCATCGGATGCTGCATCCGATAGCCGGTGTCGAAGCCCAGCTTTTCCTGGGTTTCCAGCTCAGCCGCCGTCGTGCCGCCCGCCTTGCAGCGTTCGATGAATGCCGCCGCGTCGGGGTTCGTCTCGGCCAGTTCGCGCGCGATCGGATGGTCCGCCGCGATCGCGACGAAGCTCGCCCCGAAGATCGTGTCGGGACGGGTCGAATAGACCTCGATCGGCGTCGCGAAGGGTGCGACGGGGGCGAAACGGAACTGGAGGCCCTTGCTGCGGCCGATCCAGTTTTCCTGCATCAGCTTCACCTTGTCGGGCCAATGCTCGAGCGTCGTCAGACCCTCCAGCAGCTCGTCGGCGAAGTCGGTGATCTTCAGGAACCACTGGTTCAGCTTGCGCTTCTCGACCAGCGCACCCGAGCGCCAGCCGCGTCCGTCGATCACCTGTTCGTTGGCCAGCACGGTCATGTCGACCGGGTCCCAGTTGACCGCCGATTCCTTCCGGTAAACCAGGCCGCCCGCGTACAGGTCCAGGAACAGCGCCTGCTCATGCCCGTAATAATCGGGCTCGCAGGTGGCGATCTCGCGCGTCCAGTCGAGTGCAAAGCCCAGCCGCTTCAGCTGCGCCTTCATCGTCGCGATATTGTCGCGGGTCCAGCCGCCCGGATGGACGCCCTTTTCCATCGCGGCGTTCTCGGCGGGCATGCCGAACGCGTCCCAGCCCATCGGGTGGAGCACCTCATGGCCGATCATCCGCCGATAGCGGGCCAGCACGTCGCCCATCGTATAGTTGCGGACATGCCCCATATGGATACGCCCCGAGGGATAGGGAAACATCTCAAGGACATAGGACCGGGGCTTGGTGCTGTGGTCGTCGGCGGCGAAGGTGCGCCGTTCCTCCCAGATCCGCTGCCAGGTCGAATCCGATTTCAGGGCATTGTAACGCGAGGCCATTCGGGTCGTCTTTTACTTCGTGATCGAGGCGCGGCGCAGGTCGCGCGCCTTGGTGAGGATGATGTCTTCCAGCTTCTGGATGGTCGCGGCCTGCACGGGCGCCTCCACCCACTGGCCGCCGCGATTGACTTCGCGCAGGGCGGTCACGCGCAGCGCGTCGGCGCGCAGGTCCTGGTCCAGGATGGTGACGGTCACCTTCATCCGCTCGGTCGGGATCTGCGGATTGACGTACCAGTCGGTAACGATGACGCCGCCATTGGAGTCGGTCTCGGCCAGCGGCATGAAGCTGAGCGTGTCGAGGCTGGCGCGCCACAGATAGGAGTTCACGCCGATCGTCGTGATCTTCGAGGCGGCGAGATCGGCCTGGGGGCGATCCTTCTTGCCGGCACAGGCGCCGAGCGACAGGGCGGCGAGTACCGCGAACGCGGTGGCGGAACGGCGAAGCATCGGCATTGTCCTGACTGGGAATAAGGGTTGGCTATAGCCTCTACAGGGGCCCCGCCACCCCGGCAAGCGGTCCGGGTAATCCAGGGCGAATCGTCGGCGATCGGGGTGGGACGGCGTGATTCTGTGGAGGATGCGCAACACTCGGACAAGATTCGCCACCGCGGCCGTAACAATGGGATCGCTCGCACCTGATTCCGTGTTAGGAGCGATCCTATAAAGGGGCCTTAAACAAGGGGTGTAGCGTGTCGTTCGGGCGTGTGGTGATCGGAATCGCAATCGGGGCGCTCGTCGCCACGACGGCGATGGTCGCGCCCGCCATCGGCGCGGTCGAGCAGACCAGCCGTGCCGCGCCCAAGCGCTCCTCGCTCAGCCTGATGCGCGGCGGGTTCACGCCCGCCTCCGCCGATCCCCGGCTGGCGGCGATCTTCGCCAAGAGCGGGTTGGAGGCTGGCGACCTGCGCTTCACCCCGGCGGAAAGCCAGCGTGGCACCGGCCGTCCGGTCTCCGTGGCGGTGCGCGCACGGACCAGCCGTACCAACGAAGAGCGGATCGCGGCCAACACCGCGCCGACCGTCGGCCTTGCTCCGATCTCCTATAATCTGGGCGTTGCGGTCGGCTGGAAGCGCGTGGCGCTGTCGGGTGATATCGCACGGGTCGATCTGGCCGGGCTGCCGGGCAGTCGTGAAACCGCCGATGTCGCGGTCAGCTACACCGCCAATCGCTTTACCGGGCGTGTGAAGGCCTCGACCGATCGTCCGATCGATGGTGCCCCTAAGCTGGTCGACGTGCCCGCCAACTATTCGCTCGACATGGGCGGGTCCTATGCGCTGACCCGCAACCTCGATGTGACCGCGGGGGTCCGCTATCGCTCGGATCGTGACCGTCTGGCGCGGATGGATGACGATCGCCGCAACAGCCAGGCTGTCTATCTGGGCACTGCTTTCCGCTTCTGATCGGGGCTAAAGGCCGGATCGTTGGTCCGGCCTATCTCTTTATGTGTTTGCGCGAAGGCGCGGGGAACGCAGAGATGTTGCTCTCCGGGGGTTAGAAGTCGCATCGTTCGCGGGCTCTGGGAAAGAGCCTAACCAGCCCAGGCATCGATCGCTGCCCAGCCTTGGAATCGCCCGCGTAGGCGGCGGAAGCGTTGCGCATTCATTCCCCCCAAGGCGATTCGCGGCAGGCCCAGCCCGCGCCCGATTCGGGCCGCCCGGGCTGGGCCCAGTGACGGCGCGCCGGGGTGCGAGCGGGTGGGGTGAACCGGTGAGACGAACAACAGCGTAGCGCCAGCCTTCCACCCCTGAATCGCCTGGCCGTGATCATGCACGGGCCAACTGCGCATGCCGCGCGTCCATCCGCTTTTGTGCACCCCGTCGCCGGGCAGGACTCCTCCCGCGACCAGCAGAACCAGCCGCCGCGCCTTGGCGATTCGCCGCACCCGGCGGTGAATCGCGCGCCGCTCGGCCGGGGGCGTCGCATGATGGCGAAATACCACCCCCGATCCCGGCGGCAGGGCCCGGAGCGCGGCCCAGAGTCCATCGCCCAGCCGCTCGTCGGTCATCAGCCATGTCACGGGGTATCGGTCGGCCATCGCCCGGACTATAGCGCGGGGCATGACCGACGACAGCGTTTCCCGCCTCCATACCGTCTCCGCCGAGCTTCAGCGCGCCGCGAAGCTGGGCGATCATGCCACCCCGACCCTGATCGCGGTGTCGAAGACGCATGACGCCGACACGATCCGCCCGCTGCTCGAGGCCGGGCACCGCGTGTTCGGCGAGAATCGCGTGCAGGAGGCGGCCGCCAAATGGCCCGCGCTGTGCGATGCTTATATGGGCGTCGAACTCCATCTGATCGGCCAGCTCCAGTCGAACAAGGCCGCCGATGCAGTTGCCCTGTTCGATGTGATCCACACCGTCGATCGCCCCTCGCTGATCGCCGCGCTGGCCGAGGCGATGGACAAGAGCGGCAAGCGGCCCGCCTGTTTCCTGCAGGTGAATATCGGCGAGGAGGAGCAGAAGGGCGGCTGCGCCATCGCCGAGGCGCCCGCCATGCTGGAGGAGGCACGCGCCGCCGGACTGCCGATCGTAGGTTTGATGGCGATTCCGCCGCACGGGGTGGACGCCGCCCCCTATTTCGCGCTGCTCGCCAAGATGGCGCGCGAACTCGGCCTCGAAAAGCTGAGCATGGGCATGTCCGAGGACTATGAGGTCGCCGCGATGCTGGGCGCCAGCCATGTCCGCGTCGGCAGCGCACTGTTCGGGGCGCGCGGATGAGCCGCTTTGCCGCACTGCTGTTCGATTTCGACGGCGTCCTGATCGACAGCGAATATGAGGGCAATCGCCATCTCGCCGAATGGCTGAGCGCCAATGGTCATCCGCATACGCCCGAAGAGGCGATGCACCATTATATGGGGCTGGCGGGCAAGGACTTCATCGCCGCGATCGAAGGGCGGATCGGCCAGAGCTTACCCGAAAGCTTCTACCAAGCGCGGCGTGACGAGGATGTCCGTGCGATGGAAGAGGGCGTCGCGGCGATTGCCGGGGCGGTCGATTTCGTCCGCTCGCTGCCCGTCGATTTCCCCCGCGCGGTGGTGTCGTCCAGCCCGACCGTCTGGCTCGATCGGCATCTGCGCCATCTCGGCCTGCGCGAGGCGTTTGGCGAGCATGTCTATAGCGGGCGCGAGCATGTCACGCGGGGCAAGCCCGCGCCCGACCTCTATCTGTTCGCGGCCGACCGGCTGGGTGTGGACATCGCGGATTGTGCGATCCTGGAGGACTCGCCCGTCGGGGCGACCGGCGCGGTGGCGAGCGGGGGGCATGTTATCGGCATGTGCATGGGCACGCATTGCGCGGTCGGGCATGACCAGCGGCTGCGCGCGATCGGCGTGGCCGCGATCGCGCAGGACTATGCGGACGTGCGGCGCGAATTGGGGTTCTGACGCCGCGCCGGTGGTGGGGTCAGAGCTGGTGCCCGGTCCGGTCGCGCTTGGTCGCCAGATAGCGTTCGTTATGCGGATTGGGTGGCAGGCTGTGCGCCACCCGCTCGATCACCCGCACCCCCGCCGCGTCCAGCCCGGCGACCTTGGCCGGATTGTTGGTCAGCAGCCGCACCGTGTCCTGTCCCAACAGGGTCAGCATCCGCGCCGCCACGCCGAAGTCGCGGGCGTCGATGGCAAAGCCCAGCCGGGTATTGGCGTCGACGGTATCGAACCCCTGATCCTGTAGCTGATAGGCGCGCAGCTTGTTGACCAGGCCGATCCCGCGCCCTTCCTGCCGCAGATAGAGCAATATGCCCCAGCCCGAATCGGCAATGGCGTGGATCGCGGCGTGAAGCTGCGGCCCGCAATCGCATTTCAGGCTGCCCAGCACATCGCCGGTCAGGCATTCGCTGTGCAGCCGCACCAGCGGCGGCTGGCCGTTGGGTTGGCCGATCAGCAGCGCGACATGCTCGCCCGCCGCATGGGGCGAGCGAAAGGCGACGATTTCGGCATCCTCCGCTCCCGCGACGGGCAGGCGCGCACGGGTGGCGATGGCCAGCGCCTCGGCATTCTCATGCGCGGCGATGTCGGCCAGCGAAACCTCGGCCTCGACGCCGGTGCCGCCGACGAAGAAGGCGGGCAGCATCCCGGCAATCCGCGCGAACCGGATTGCCGCCGCCGCGACCGCCGGGTCGGGCAGGGGGAGGGCGCGGAACGGACCTTTCAGCGGGGTCGCCAGGTCGATTTGCGGATCGGCCAGCGCGGTGGCGGCGGCGAAGTCGACCCAGGGTGCTCGCTCGATCAGCACGGCGGCGTCGGGATCGGCGGCCTCCAGCTGGTTGGACAGCTTCAACGTCGCCGCGCGTCCCGCCGAGATGAGGACCGGCGCCTGGCCTTCGGGGTCGAAGGCGGCGAGGCGCAGCGGATCGGCCGTTTCGACCGCCAGCAGGGACTGGCCCGCAATTGCGATCGGCCAACCCCGGCGCAGCGCATCGATCGCGCGCGCCGCCGCCTTGGAGTCGGGGTGGCTCAAAAATCGAATTCCGTCATGATCGGGATATGGTCGGAGGGTTTCAACCAGCTGCGGCACCCCTCGAACACCTGATGCGACACCGCCTTGTCGGCCACGTCACGCGTCGCCCACATATGGTCGAGCCGCCGCCCGCGATCCGACGCCGCCCAGTCCTTCGCGCGGTAGCTCCACCAAGTGTAGAGCCGCTGCGGCGCGGGAATGAAGTGGCGGCCGAGATCCACCCAGTCGTTCGACGCCTGCAACTTGCCCAGCGTCTCCACCTCGATGGGGGTGTGGCTGACCACGTCGAGCAGCTGCTTATGGCTCCACACGTCCGATTCGAGCGGGGCGATGTTGAAGTCGCCGGTCAGAATGGTCGGGCAGTCGAGCTGGCCCGACCAGTCGATCATGCGGCCGAGAAAATCGAGCTTCTGGCCGAATTTCGGATTCTTCTCACGGTCGGGCACGTCGCCGCCCGCCGGGATATAGACATTCTCCAACCGCACGCCGTTGGGCAGGCGGATGCCGACATGGCGCGCCTCGGCATTGGCTTGCCAGTCGAGGCGGTCGTCCTCGGTGATCGGCACCTTCGCCACGATGGCGACGCCGTGGTGCATCCGCTGGCCGTGGATAATGATATGGTCGTATCCCAGCGCCCGGAACAGGTCGAAGGGGAAGTCGTCATCGACCACCTTCGTCTCCTGGAGGCACAGCACGTCGGGCGCGGCTTCCTTCAGAAATTGCTCGACGATCGCGGCGCGGAAACGCACCGAATTGATGTTCCAGGAGGCGATTTTCACGGGATGCGATGTAGCGGGGGCAGGGGGGGGAGACAAGATTACCTCCGCCCCTGATTCCTCCCCTCGTAGGGGAGGTGGCAGGGCGAAGCCCTGACGGAGGGGTGTCACCCTCTCGATAGCGGGGACACCCCTCCGACGCGCGATGCGCGCCACCTCCCCTTGCAGGGGAGAAATAAGTTCAGAAAAGGAAAGGCCCTCGCTCCGGGGGCATGGAGCGAGGGCCGACCTAGCGTTCGTCACGCAGGCGGGATGAGGGTGCTCATTCGAGCAACAGGGGGGAATCTCGAACGCCCCTCAACCGCAACGCCTTGATAGGCCAGCAAACCTGTCGCCCGGATGAATGAAACGGCCCGCGACCGTTCAGTTTCGGCCCGACCGCCTCTGCGGGTCGTTGAAACGGAACGCTTTATCGTCGACCGGCACGCCGAATCGCTGGTTCGACAGACGGATCGTCGTGCGGTTGTTCTGGCTGTCGAGCGCGACCCAGCCCTGCATCATCAACCCGCCCGGCGCGGAGGCATCGCGGGCGAAGACCAGGGTGATCTTGCCATATTCGGGGTGCTTGGGATCGTTCGCCTCGACCGAGACCAGTCGCGAATCGGCGCTGGGCACGACCTTGGCATAGCGGGAAATGTCACGCGTCGGGTCGAGCAATACGCCCAGCGGCGAGTTCTTGATCGGCCAGCGCTGCTTCTGCCCGACCGAATAGTCGAGGAACCACAGGCTGCCACCGTCCGCGACGATCAGCAGCGGCACGCCCTTTTCATATTGGAAGCGGATCTTGCCCGGCTTCTTCATGGTCAGCGTGCCGGTCAGCACCTTGCCCGCCCGGTCCTGCTGAGTGAAGTCGGCGGTCATCGTCTGCACCGATTGCAGGTGACGCTGCACCGCCGCCAGGTCGCCGCTCGCCTGGGCCATGGCGGGGACGGGGGCGGCGACCATCGCCATGGCGGTCGGCGCCATCAGGGCGGTCGCCATCATCGAACGGATCATATCAAACTCCTTTGGCGCGCCTGTCCTTGCGCGCCGCCTATTGAACGGGTCGTGAATCGCGCATGTTACAGGGTGAAGGCGGCCTTCAGCCCGACGATGGTGACGTCCTCGGCCTGCGAATAGCCGCCGGGATGATGGACGAACTGCACATTGGGCCGCATCTCCAGCCATTCGGCGGGGTGGATGCTATAATAGACTTCCGCGGCATATTCGGAGCCCTGCACGGCGGGCCGCGTCGGATCGAGGCGTTGGCCGTCCGCCACCCGATTGTTCACATGGGTCCGCGCCACGCCGAAGCCCAGCACGTCGCCCGGCACGGCGGGGACCAGCCCCTTGTAGAACAGGCCGGCGGCGATCTGGTTGTCGGTGACGCTGGTCGCGCGGTCGGCCTGGGTCGCGTTCAGGAAGACGCTGAGGCCGTTTTCCGCCTTGCCGTCCTTGGTCTCGCCGGTCAGCTGCTGCTGGATGTTGACGTACACGCCGTAGCGGCTGCTGCGCTCCAGCGGGGCCAGGCCGGTGATGGCGATGGGACGGCGATTGACGTCGAGGAACACGTCCGCCGCATCCGCCGTCGCGACCCAGCCGCCCAGCTTGTAGGACCCGATCTTTCCAGCGCTGGCATTGCGAATCCAGCCCACCTCGGCCGGGACCAGCACGCCGGTTGCGCCCTTGAAATGGCCGATGAAGAAGTCGTTGTCGAGGTTGCGCGGATTGATCTCATAGACCGCACCCTGGACGTACAGATCGTCGCGCGGTTCGTAGCGCAGCCTCGCGCCCCACTGGCTGACGGGCCAGTTCTGCCAATAGTCGCCGACCAGATTGCCCGGCTGCGCGCCGCAGAAGCTGAGGTTCATGAAATGGCACGAGAAAATGGCGAAATCTTCGCCCGGATTGGTGCGGCCCAGCTTCAGCTCGAACCGCTCGCCGATCCGCTGCTCGTACCAGAATTGGGTGAGGCGCAGGGTCTGGCCACGACCATAGACCTCCTGCACCTGCTGCAGCGTGCCCAGATTGGCATCGTCGCTGAGGTTGCGGCCACGCCGATAGGTGAGCGTCGCCTGGAACGCACCGCCCTTCAGCCCAAAGACCTTTTCCAGATCGAACAAGGCACCCGCGTCGAACTGGCCGGTCTCGCGGAACAGGGTCTTGCGGCCACCGGTGATATTGGCGGCGCTTTCCGAGGCATAGCGCGCGGTGACGGTGATGCCGCGCTCGTTCAGGCCGGTGCGGATCTTGTGCCAGTCGCCGATGATGCCGGGCGGCGGCGTCCGCCGCGTATCGGCGGTAATCGCGGAGGGCGCGCTATCCGACGGGCGGACCGGCAGGCGCCGTGTGGGTGGCCGCTGGGTGTCGCCCTCCGCACTGGTCGGCGCGGCGCGGGCAGCGGTGGGGACGGGATCGGTCGTCTGTTGCGGAGAAAAGGGGGCCGCCAGCAGCATGGGTGCCCAGCCCCAGATCATCGCCATCACACCAACCCCCTGTTTGCCCGAGACTTATCGTTGCGCAGGGCAAACGACCGGGCGGGGAAAAGGTGCCGTAAACGTCAAGCGATCGTCATCGACCCGCCAGCGTGGCGGGAGAGCCCAATGCCTCAGGCCTTCTCCAGCGTGCACTGGAGCGGATGCTGGTTCGCACGGGCGAAGTCGATCACCTGCGCCACCTTGGTCTCGGCGACTTCGTAGGAGAAGACGCCGCACACCCCGACACCGCGCTGATGAACGTGCAGCATCACGCGGGTCGCATCGTCCATGCTCATGCGGAAGAAGCGTTGCAGGCACAGCACGACGAATTCCATCGGCGTGTAATCGTCGTTCAGCATCAGCACGCGATAGGGCGTCGGCTGCTTGGTACGGGCACGGGTCCGCGTCGCGACACCCAGGCCGGTGCCGTCCTCGTCCCCATGGTCGTGACCCGGCCCATTGCCGGCCATCCCCAGGGGATGGGTGAGTAGATCGCTGTTCAGGGCCATGATGATGTAAAATATGGCATGGCGGGGGGTGGGCACAAGCCCTTGGAGGCCGAGGCGATCGGATAAATCGGGACGGGTCGGGGATAAACACCCTCACCCTTCCGGCGCTTCGCGCCTCCCTCCCTCTCCCATCGGGAGAGGGAGGGGCCCGCCCGCGCCAGCGGGTGGGAAGGGTGAGGGTGCTACGCCCTAATGGAAATCCCGCGACCGGGGCAGCAGGCGGACGTCGCGGGGGTGGACCCCGCGCTGGGCGACGGGCCCGCGCGGATCGTGCGAGCGGGTGGGCGCGGCGGGCACCTCCTCCAGCCGGGCCAGCATCGTGCTGCGATCCTCGACGCCCGCCGTCATCACATGGACGACGCCCTCCTCGCTCCGCTGCACGACGCCGTGGATCAGCATCAGCCGCGCCGCCATGACACTGCGCCGGTTGGCCTCGAAATCGCGCGCCCAGAGCAGCGCGTTGACGATGCCCGTTTCGTCCTCGATCGTGACGAAGATCGCATTGCCCTTGCCCGGCCGTTGGCGGACCAGCACCACCCCTGCCACCTTCACCCGCCGTCCGTCGCGCAAGTGCATCACATCGGCGGCGGACAGTACCCCCTCCGCCGCCAGTTCGGCGCGCAGGAACGCCATGGGATGGCCCTTCAGCGACAGGCGGGTGGCGCGGTAATCGGCGGTCACCTGTTCGGAAGGCGACATGGGCGGCAGGGTCACCGGCGGCTCGGCGGCCATTTCCGGGGCTTCCATCGCGGCGAACAGCGGCAGTTGCGCCGACTTCATCCGCCGCGCCTCCCACTGCCCCTCGCGCCGCCCGCGCCCCAGCGAGCGATAGGCGTCGCTCTGCGCCAGCAGGTCGAGCGCCCGGCGGGGGAGGTGGGCGCGAATCGCGACCGACTCGATGCTGTCATAGGGTGCGTGGGCGGCGATGGCCTTGCCCCACTCCTCGCGAAACCCGTCGACCTGCCGAAAGCCCAGCCGCAGCGCGAAGGCGCGGTCGCTACGGACCTCCAGCCGATTGTCCCAGCCGCTGTGATTCACATCGACCGGCCGCACCTCGACTTGGCCATTCTCGCGCGCGTCGCGGACGAGCTGGGCCGGGGCGTAGAATCCCATCGGCTGGGCGTTCAACAGCGCGCAGGTGAAGATCGCGGGCTGATGGCATTTCAGCCAGGCCGAGACATAAACCAGCCGCGCAAAGGACAGCGCATGGCTTTCGGGAAAGCCATAGGAGCCGAACCCCTCGATCTGCTTGAAACAGCGCTCGGCGAATTCGGGTTCGTAACCGCGGCGGACCATGCCGCCGACCATCTTCTCGCGAAAACCCTGGATGGTGCCGACGTTGCGGAACGTCGCCATCGCGCGGCGCAGGCCATTGGCTTCGTCGGGGGTGAATTTGGCGGCGACGATGGCCAGTTTCATCGCCTGTTCCTGGAACAGGGGCACGCCATAGGTGTCCTTCAGGATGGTCTTCAACTCGTCCGCATCCCCCTCCGACGGATGGGGAGAGGGATAGTCGACCTTCTCCTTCTCCGCCCGGCGACGCAGATAGGGGTGGACCATGTCGCCCTCGATGGGCCCCGGCCGCACGATCGCGACCTGCACCACCAGGTCGTAGAAGCGCTTCGGCTTCAGCCGGGGCAGCATGTTGATCTGCGCCCGGCTCTCCACCTGAAACACACCGATGCTGTCGCCCTTTTGCAGCATCTTGTAGACACGTTCGTCCTCGTCCTGCGCCAGCGTGTCGAGGTCGGGGCGGGCCAAGCCGTTCGCCGCCATCAGGTCGAACGCCTTGCGGATGCAGGTCAGCATCCCCAGCGCCAATATGTCGACCTTCATGATCTTCAGCTCGTCGATATCGTCCTTGTCCCATTCGATGAAGGTTCGTCCCTCCATCGCGCCGTTGTGGATCGGCACCGTCTCGTCGAGCCGTCCTTGCGTCAGCACGAAGCCGCCGACATGCTGCGACAAATGGCGCGGCGCCCCCAGCAGCCGGTCGACCAGCGTGCGCAGCCGCGCAATCTCGGGATTGTCGGGCGAGAAGCCGGTTTCGTGGAACCGCTTTTCCTCGAACTGTTTGGAAAAGCTGCCCCAGACGGTGCTGGTCAGCCGCTGGGTCACATCCTCGCTCAGCCCCAGCGCGCGGCCGACCTCGCGCACCGTGCTGCGCGGGCGATAATGGATGACGGTCGCGGCGATGGCGGCGCGGTGGCGGCCATAGCGGCCATAGATATACTGGATTACCTCCTCGCGCCGCTCATGCTCGAAGTCGATGTCGATATCGGGCGGCTCCTTGCGTTCGGTCGACACGAACCGGGAAAAGAGCAGGTCGTGCTTGGTCGGATCGACCGAGGTCACGCCCAAGAGCCAGCAGACCGCCGAATTGGCCGCCGAGCCTCGACCCTGGCAGAGAATGGGCTGCGGCCGACTGCGCGCGAACCGCACCACGTCGTGCACGGTCAGGAAATAATGGGCATACTCGCATTCGCGGATGAGGGTCAGTTCCTCGGCAAGCGTAGCCTGTAGCTTGTCGGGCACGCCATCGGGAAAGCGCTTTGCCGCCTCCCGCCGCACCAGTTCCTCCAGCCAGTCCTGCGCCTCCCACCCCTCGGGCACCGGCTCATGCGGATAGTCATAGGACAGGTGATCCAGCCGGAAGGTGATGCGGTCGAGGATCGCCATGCTCTCCTCCACCGCCCCCGGCCGGTCGGCGAACAGTCGCGCCATTTCGGCGGCAGGCTTCAGATGGCGTTCGGCATTGGCCGCCAGTCTTCGACCGCCGGTGCGGATGGTCAGCCCCTCGCGGATGCAGGTCAGTATATCCTGTACCGGTCGGTCTGCGGGCGTAGCGAACAGCGCGTCGGTGGTGGCGAGCAGTGGCACGCCCCGCGCCTCGGCCAAGGCGGCATGAGCCATCAGCCGCCGCCGGTCCGCCCCCGATCGCGGCATGGTCACGCCCAGCCAGACCCGCCCCGGCGCCACCGCCACCAGCCGGTCGAGCGTTGCCGACAGTCCCGGATCGGCGCGTTGCGGCGGCAGCATCGCGTCCGTCATCGGCTCGCAGGGCCTTGCCGAGGATTCGGGGAGCGCGATCAGCAGCAGGTCCTCGGCATGGCGGATCAGGTCGCCCAGCCCCAGGATGCAGCCGCCTTTCCGCGCCCGCTTGTTGCCCGTCGTCAGCAACCGGGTCAGCCGCCCCCAGCCGGTGCGATCAATGGGATAGGCGACGATATCCGGCGTTCCGTCGGCAAAGATGAGACGCGCGCCAACGACCAGCTCGAACGGCGGCATCCGGTCCCCGAGCTTTTCGCGGATTTCCCGCAGCGCCCGGTGGGCCCGCACCACCCCCGCCACCGTGTTGCGGTCGGCAATACCGATTCCGTCCAGCCCCAGCACGATCGCCTGCTGAACCATCACTTCCGCCGAGCTTGCCCCGTCGAGGAAGGAATAATGCGTCGCCGCGACCAATTCGGCGAAGTCGGACATTGGCTTCAATCCTCCCCGGTACGGGGAGGGGGACCATGCGCAGCATGGTGGAGGGGGCGTGCCGCTGGGTACGTCCCTTGCGGCACGCCCCCTCCGTCAGCGCTCCGCGCTGCCACCTCTCCGTGCCGAGGAGGATCGTGGCGACCTCCCCTCACGCGAACAGCCCGTGGACATACCAGCGCGGCCGCTCGGTTTCCGAATACAGCCCATGGCGGAAGATCCAGAAGCGCCGTCCGCGCACATCCTCGACCCGGTAATAGTCGCGGGTCGGCGGGGCCATGTCCGCCCGCCGCCACCATTCGCCTGCGATCCGCTCCGGCCCTTCCGCGCGCGCCACGTCGTGCAATTTCCGCCGCCAGCGAAAGCGCGCAGGCGGGCCGTCCGGCGTCTCGGCGGCGAGCGATTCGATCGGCTGGGGCGGATCGAACAGGTGAATCGGGCGCGACGGCGGCTCGCCTGGTTGGGGTTGCGTCCATTCCGCTTTGGGCGGCGTCTCGGTCGCAGGCAGCAGCAATTCGGCCTGTTCGGGAATATGGCTGTCGCGCGGATGGATGCGTCGCACCCGCTCGCGACCCAGCCGCGTGCCCAGCCGGTCGATCAGCGCGGCGACCGCCTCCGACTTGGCTTCACCGCCTTCCAAGCGCAGCTGCACCGCGTCGAGCTTCTCGGCCAGCCCGACATCCAGCCGGATCAGGTCATAGCCAAATCCGGGGTCGAGCGGATCGGCCAGCGCCTCGATCCGCTCGCGGAACAGGCGCAGCAGGACGGCGGGGTCGCGCGTCGGCTGGCCCGTCTCGACCCGCAGGCCCTGGACCTCGCCATCCGCGCGAAACAGCCGCGCGTCCCAGCGGCGGCCGCCTTCATGCCGCTCCTCCAGCCGTCGCGCCGCTTCACCCGCCAGTTCCTCCAGCACGCCCAGCATATGCTCGGTCCGCGCCACCGGCTCGGCAAAGCGGCGCTCCACGCCGATCGGCGCGGCGACGACGCGCGGGGTCAGCGGGCTGTCCTCCTCCCCGGTTAGCCGCCGCAGTGCGGTCGCCGCCTCGCGACCGAATCGCGCCGCGATCGTCGCCATCGGTCGGGCCAGCACGTCGCCGACCGACTTCAGCCCCGCCGCGACCAGCGCCGCGCAGCCGTCCTCGTCCAGCTCCAGCGCGGCGACGGGCAGGCGGCGAATCGCCCCCATCTCGTCCGGGGCGGGCGCGCCCGCATGACGGGCCAATGCCCGCGCCGCCTCGGGCGTGTCGCCATAGGCCAGCCGTACGGTCAGGCCGCGCCGCGCCATGCGCATCTCGATATCCTCGGCCAGCCCCCGCTCGCCACCGAACAGATGGTCCGCCCCCGCACTGTCGATCACCAGTCCCTGCGGTGGATCGAGCGCCACCGCCGGGCTGTAGCGCCGTGCCCCTTCGGCCAGCCGTTCCAGCCAGTCGGCATCGGCGGCGGGATCGTGCGGATAGATTTCGATCTCCGGTACCCGCGCGCGCGCATCGGCGAGACTCAGCCCGACCGACAGCCCCGCCGCGACCGCCGCCGGATCGAGCGCAGCCAGGCGAATCGCCCCACCGACCGATTCGGCAAAGGCAATGGGCGCGTCACCCCGCGCCACGAACAGGTGCGGGCGGCGTGCCCGCAACCGCTCGATCGGCAACCAGGGGAAGACGAGCGCCAGATAGCGGCGCGGGATCGAAGCTTTGCGTGTCACGGTTCCACTCCACGCGCCACCGGGCGCCCGCGGGCCCTCCCCGTCGGCGCAGCAATTCCAGATCATAGGCGGGGGCGCCCGGCGCATCGGCGGCCAAGGCGCGGGACGGCGCGGCGGCGACCGACCAGCGGGTCGCCGCGGCACTGGGCACGACCTGCCCCCCGACGCGCAACAGGATCATCAGCACGCCCGAGGCTTCGGCCGCCAGCATTAACCGGCGTGAGGCGGTCAGGTCCATCCCGCGCATCGCGCCCCAGCCCTCGGCAATGACGCTGCCCAGCCCCGGACAGCGCGCGCCATCGGCGGCGGCGCGCAGCAGCGCCGAATCATCGGCGACGACCACCACGACCAGATCGTCGGGATCGAGCCCCATGGCGAGCAGCCCCGGCCCATGGAGTCGCCCGCCCTGTCGCTCGGCCGCTTCGGTGCGCAACCACAGGACCGGCCGGGCCTGTGCGGCCAGGACACAGCCGATCGCCAACCCCGCGCCGCTGGCCGCTTCCCCCAGTGAAAGCGCATGGATTTCATGCAGTTGCGCAGGGGGCAGGCGCGGCATACCCCCCGTCCGCTCCGCCGCCTCCCCCGATCGTCCACGCGCCGACCGCGCGGCGGCACCACGCAGGCGATCGATCAGGGCGAAGGGCTCCTCCATATATGTTCTTGTAATGTTCTCTTGGTGGAGTCGCCAATGTAAAATTTCTGAAAAAAGGGCTTGCCGGTTCGGAAACCCCCATCTATTAGCGCGCCTCACCCCAGCCGGTTCGCCGGTTCGGAACGCCAGAGCGGGCGTAGCTCAGGGGTAGAGCACAACCTTGCCAAGGTTGGGGTCGAGGGTTCGAATCCCTTCGCCCGCTCCAGTTTCTCCAGGCATTGCCATGGGGGTAAGAACGGTCCTTCGGGGCCGTTTTTTTGTGTCCGTCGCATTCCCCCGGTGGACGAAGAAGCAGCCGGGCCGCCCTTTTCACCCAGCATGAATCGCGTCAGTCGAAGGGTGCCATCACGTCGGCAGGGTGCTTGTGCGCGTGCTCGACATATTCGACCAGCATGCCATCGGGATGCCGGACCAGCATGTTGCGCCCGGTCGGCACCGATTTCGGTGGCTCGACGATGATGCTGCCGGTCGTTGGGAGGTGCGCGGCGAAGCCATCCAGATCCTCGACCATGAAGGTCGCCCCGGTGGCGCGGAACGGCGCCAGGCTTTCGTCGGTGCCCGCGATGAACAGGATCGAGGCGACCTGTGCGAGCTTCAGGTCATAGTCGGGATAGTCGAACGTCAGGCGGCGCTTCTGCCCGATCAATTCCTCGTAGAAGGCGACGGCCGCGTCGATGGCGTCGAGCGGCAGGTAGCGGCGGACCAGGATGTTCAGGATACGCATGGTGGCGATTCTCCGAAGATGGGATGCGTCACATAGGTGGCCAGGCGGCGTTGAGCGCGTCGAGGTTCACCGTGGCACGCTTCACCGCGACGAGGCCCGCCAGCGGTCCGTGCGGGGAAACCGGCATTCTTAAATCAGCCATGCCCTCTTCGTCGCATCCGCAGATGACGTTTCGATGGAAGATGGCGATGCCGCGAGTGGCGCTCCCGACGGATTCGTCGGGAACGGAGCATGGGTCTGTCCTCACCCTTCGGCTCGGTTTCCTATGGTGCTGCGCTACGTTGAACGGGCGAGCCCCGCCATCTGTCGAAATCCGGGATTGCGGGCCTGCGAAACCTGGCGGAAAGGATTTGACCCATGCTCATCCGCCCCGCTCTTCCCCACGACGCCGCCGCCATCGCCGCGATCATCCTGCCGGTGATCCGCGCTGGCGAGACCTATGCACTGGACCGCGCCATGTCGGAGGAGGCGGCGACCGCGTACTGGCTGGCCGACGACAAGACGGTGTTTGTGGCGGAGGAGGACGGCGCCATCCTCGGCACCTATTACTTACGCGCCAATCAGGCGGGGGGCGGGGATCACGTCGCCAATGCGGGCTATATGACCAGTCCCGCCGCGCGTGGGCGCGGTGTCGCGCGGGCGATGGCGTTGCATTCCTTCGATCAGGCCCGGGCGCAGGGCTTTGCCGCGATGCAGTTCAACTTCGTGGTCGCCAGCAACGAGGCCGCCGTGCATCTGTGGACGGCGCTGGGCTTCGCGACGGTCGGGCGGGTGCCGGGGGCGTTCCGGCACCCGCGCCTGGGGGCGGTCGATGCGCTGGTGATGCACCGACCGCTCTGAGCGCTTATCCCGCGCGCGCGACCTGGAAGCCCGCAAAGGACTGGCTGACCGGCATCAGTTCCAGCCGGTTGATGTTCAGGTGCGGCGGCAGTTGCGCCACCCAGAGCAGGGTCGCGGCGATGTCCTCGGCGGTCATCGGGTCGGAGCCCGCATAGAGCGCGTCCGACGCCGCCTGGTCGCCGCCGGTGCGGATGGTGGTGAATTCGGTCTCGACCATGCCCGGCTCGATCGAGGTGACGCGCACGCCCTTGCCATGCAGGTCGGCGCGCAGGTTCAGCGAGAATTGCTTCACGAACGCCTTGGTCCCGCCATAGACGTTGCCGCCGGTATAGGGATAGTTGGCCGCGACCGAGGACAGGTTGATGATCCCGCCGCGCCGCTCGATCAGCCGAGGCAAAAGCCGATGGGTGATGGTGATGAGGCCGTCGATGTTGGTCGCGATCATCGTCCGCCACTGGGCCAGGTCGCTGTCCTGTGCGGGCTTGGTGCCCAGCGCCAGCCCGGCATTGTTGATCAGCCAGTCGATCCCGGCGAACGCTTCGGGCAAACCGGCCAGCGCGGCATCCAGCGCGTCCTCGTCGGTGATGTCGAAGGCGAGCGGATGGAACGCCTCGCCCAGCTCGTCGGCCAGCGCCTGAAGCCGGTCGGCGCGGCGGCCGGTCCCGATGACCCGCCATCCGGCGGCAACAAAGGCGCGGGCGGTCCCTGCACCGATCCCGGCGGTCGCACCGGTGACGAGAACTGTCTTGGTCATGCTGTCATCTCCTTCGGGCAGACGGGGGCGCTGTAGCGCGGCCTGCCCATCGCATCAAAAGGGCGATGGGCGCGGATGCGTTCCCCCCTTTGTGAAGCGGATCAGCATCCCCACATGAGGGTTCGCTTTCCCCTCGACCCAGGATTCCCCATGCCCCGCCGCTTGCGTATCGACTTCGTGTCCGACATTTCCTGCCCCTGGTGCATCATCGGCCTGCGCGGGCTGGAGATCGCGCTGGAGCGGATGGGCGATGCGGTGGAGGCCGATATCCATTTCCAGCCCTTCGAGCTGAACCCCGCCATGGCGCCCGAAGGCGAGAATATCGTCGAGCATATCGGCCGCAAATATGGCGCGACGCCCGAACAGTCCGCCGCCAACCGCGCCAATATCCGCGAGCGGGCGGCCTCGGTCGGGTTCACCATGGCGATGGCCGACGATGCGCGCATCTATAACAGTTTCGATGCGCACCGCCTGCTCCACTGGGCGGAGGGCGAGGGCAAGCAGGCCGCGCTGAAGCACGCGCTGTTCGAGAGCTATTTCACGCATGGGCAGGATATCTCCAGTCATGACGTGCTGATCGCCGCCGCCGCCCGCACCGGGTTGCCCGAGGATGAAGCGCGCGAAGTCCTCTCGTCCGACCGCTACGCCGATGAGGTGCGCGAGGCGGAGCGGCTGTGGCAGGGCAAGGGCATCCAGTCGGTGCCCGCCATCGTCATCGACAACCGTTACCTGATTTCGGGCGGACAGCCGCCCGAAGCGTTCGAGCAGGCGCTGCGCCAGATCGTCGCCGAAGCCTGACAACATCCCGAAAAAGGAGACCCCCCCATGGCCGACACCCGTTATGCCAAGACCGAGGAAGCCTTGTCGCGGCTGACCCCCGAGCAATTCTACGTCACCCAGCAAAGCGGGACCGAGCGTCCCGGCACCGGCGAATATCTGCATACGCGCGAGCCGGGCCTGTATGTCGACATCGTGTCGGGCGAACCGCTGTTCGCCTCCGCCGACAAGTTCGATTCGCATTGCGGCTGGCCCAGCTTCACCCGGCCGATCGAGCCCGCCCATGTCAACGAACTGACCGATACCACCCATGGCATGGTGCGCACCGAGGTGCGTTCGGCGCATGGCGACAGCCATCTGGGCCATGTCTTCCCCGACGGTCCGCGCGATCGCGGCGGCCTGCGCTACTGCATCAACTCCGCCTCGCTGCGC
Source organism: Sphingomonas sanguinis (assembly GCF_001476905.1). Taxonomy (GTDB): domain Bacteria; phylum Pseudomonadota; class Alphaproteobacteria; order Sphingomonadales; family Sphingomonadaceae; genus Sphingomonas; species Sphingomonas sanguinis_B. The sequence continues at coordinate 30,083 of NZ_LDTE01000055.1, forward strand.
TTCGTGCCGCTCGAGGAGATGGAGGAGCAGGGCTACGGGGACTATGTCGATCAGGTCCGCCGCGCGTCGGACGAGGGGTAAATCACTCACACCCGACAGGGCATGATCCCTGTCGGGTGTGAGCTTCTATCGGTCAGAGCAGCGCCTCGGCCGCCTGCCGTCCGGACAGCCAGGCGCTTTCCACGCGAGGGGCCAGCAGCCAGTCGCCGCAGGCGGCCAGCCTGATATCGGGCCGCACATAGGCACCCACCGCCGCCTTGCCCGACCGGGCATAGCGCCAGCGATGTGCCGCCGCATAAGCCGGAGAGGGGAGGGTGCCGACCCGCTCCTCCAGCGCGCGCAACAGCGAGGCGGTGACCGAAGTCGTGTCGCTTTCCAGATGCCGCCGCGACCAGTCCGGCGTGGCATGGATGGTCCAGGCTTCTCCACTGTCGCGCCCCGGCTTGGCGGTGTTGCGTGCGGCCCAGTCGATCGGCTCGCCGGTCGCCACGATATCGGGAGCGGAAAGCCGCGTTTCAAAGCCCAGCATGACGGTCCAGCAGGGTGCCGAAGGATGGGCTTCGGCCAGCCGGGCCAGGGCCGGGTCATGCGACTGGGCCAAAGCCGGAACCTGCTCGGCGGGCAGGGCCAGGATCACCGCGTCATAGGGGCCCTCGCGCCCCGCATCATGGACGAGCCACCAGCGCTGCCCGTCGCGAACCAGTTCGCGGATATGCGTCGACCAGCGGGGCGCGAGCGGTTCGGCCATATGCGACAGAACTTTGCTCATGCCGGGTATGCCGACCCAGGCGTCGTCGCCCGCCGCGGGCCAGCGCGCGGCCACGCCGCCCCGCTCCCACTGCGCGACTTGCGCGACGAAGCCGGGATCGCGCGCCGTCATATATTGCGCACCATAGTCGAAGGCGAAGGACAGACCCTCGGCCGTCACCGTCTTGCTCGCCATGCGTCCGCCGGGGCGGCGACCCTTGTCGAACGACGCTACCCGCCATCCCGCTTCCACCAGCCGCGCGGCGCAGGCCAGTCCGGCCATGCCCGTCCCGATGACCGCTGCCGATCGGATCATGTCGCTGCTCCTCCATCCCCATGCGGCAAGGCCCGTGCGGTGGGGGATTGGCGGCAACGGGTATCCAGGAAAGCACTTCAACGTCCCAATATCGGGACTGATCCAGACTAATTTTTTCCGTAGATCGCGGTATTTCCAAGGATCGACGCGGGCGGCGCAACGTTGTCGGGGCGGATGAGCGGCGGATGGTGCCCGCTCCAGGAAAGATCCGGCCGCCGATGTTCATGACATCAGGGACATGATCCTCACCAAATGGGGTGGGATGACGGGCTTGACTGTCCGTCATGATGTCTTGCCGCGTGCCGTTTCGATCCGATCAACGCCGAAGAGGTTGAGCCATGGAAGACTATAAGACGGTACTCGCGGGCAAATGCCCCTTTGGCGGCGATCGGATCGGCGGCGCCTTCACCACGCCGCCGACACTGGCCGAATGGTATCCCAACCGCCTGCGCGTCGAGCAACTGCACCGCCATGGGCCGCGCGCCAATCCGCTGGGCGAGGATTTCGACTATCGCGCCGCATTCGCCAAGATCGACCTCGATGCGCTGAAGGCCGAGATCAAGCGCTTCCTGACCAGCTCGGTCGCGTGGTGGCCGTCCGACTATGGCAATTACGGGCCGCAGATGATCCGCATGTCGTGGCACTCGGCGGGCAGCTATCGCATCGCCGACGGGCGCGGCGGCGCGGGTGAGGCGATGCAGCGTTTCGCGCCGATCAACAGCTGGTGGGACAATGGCAATGTCGACAAGTCGCGTCGCCTGCTCTGGCCGATCAAGCAGAAATACGGCGCGGCGCTCTCTTGGGCCGATCTGATCGTCCTGACCGGCAATTGTTCGCTCGAGATCATGGGGCTGCCGACCTATGGTTTCGGCGGCGGGCGCGAGGATGCGTGGGAAGCCGATGACGCCACCTATTGGGGGCCCGAAGCCTTCGACATGACCAAGGTCGATTCGTTCGACGAGATGGTCAATCGCGACAAGCGCTGGCGCGGCCAGAATGGCGACGCGGATTATGATCTGGAGCAGCCGCTGGCCGCCTCGCACCAGTCGCTCATCTATGTGAACCCCGAAGGCCCCTATGCCAGCGGCGATCCGATGGCCTCGGCGCGTGACATCCGCATCACCTTCACCCGCATGGCGATGAACGACGAGGAGACGGTGGCGCTGATCGCGGGCGGCCATGCCTTCGGCAAGAGCCATGGCATGGTGAAGGCCGACCGCATCGGCGCGCCGCCCGAGATCGCCGCGATCGAGGAGATGGGGCTGGGCTGGCACAACCCGGAAGGCACCGGCAATGCCGAGTTCACCATGACCAACGGCATCGAGGGCAGCTGGACCCAGAACCCGACCCAATGGGACAATAGCTATCTCGAAAACCTGCTCGGCCTGGAGTGGGAACAGACCCGCAGTCCTGCGGGCGCGCTGCAATGGACGCCGGTCAGCGGTGACGCGCCCCGCACGCCGGATGCGCATATCGAAGGCCAGACCCATGCGCTGATGATGATGACCAGCGACATCGCGCTGAAGGTCGATCCCATCTATCGCCCCATCTGCGAGCGGTTCCTGACCGACTTCGACTATTTCACCGAGCAATTTTCCAAGGCTTGGTACAAGCTGACCCACCGCGACATGGGGCCGCGCGAGCGTTATGTCGGGCCCGAGGTCACGATCGAGCCCGACCTGCTCTGGCAGGACCCGATCCCCGAGCGGGATTACGAGCTGGTCGATACGGCCGACATCGCGACCCTGAAGCAGCGGATTCTCGACAGCGGCCTGTCGGTGCCGGATCTGGTGTTCACCGCCTTTTCTGCGGCGGTCACGTACCGCGATAGCGACAAGCGCGGCGGCGCGAACGGTGCGCGCCTGGCGCTTGCCCCGCAAAAGGACTGGGCGGTCAATCGTCGCACCGTGCCTGTCATCGCCAAGCTCCGCGATATCATGGGCGCGTTCAACGACAGTGCGAGCGGCGGCAAGCGTGTGTCGCTGGCCGACCTGATCGTGCTGGGCGGCACGGCGGCGGTCGAAAAGGCGGCGGCGGATGCGGGCGTGGCGGAGGCGGTGGCGTTCACCGCCGGGCGTCGCGATACTACCGACGCACTGACCGATGCCGACAGCTTCGAATGGCTGAAGCCGGTGGTCGACGGTTTCCGCAACTATGTCGACGATCAGTTCGACACCATCACCCAGGGCCGCGTCGCGCCGGAGGAGCTGTTCCTCGACAAGGCGGCGCTGCTGAAGCTGAGCGCGCCCGAATGGGTGGTGCTGACCGGCGGCCTCCGCGCGCTGGGCGCGAACTGGGACGAGAGCGAGGCGGGTGTGTTCACCGACCGGGTGGGTGTGCTGAGCAACGATTTCTTCCGCGTGCTGACCAGCATGGACTATTTCTGGACCAAGCAGGACGAGGCGGGCTTGCGCTTCACCCTGGATGACCGGGACTCGGGCGAGAAGCGTTATACCGCGACGCGCAACGACCTGATCTTCGGCGCCAATTCGCAGCTGCGCAACATCGCGGAGTTCTACGCCGCCGAGGACGGCCATCCCCGGATGGTCCGCGACTTCGTGCGCGTGTGGAACAAGGTGATGACCGCCGACCTGTTCTGATGGTGGTGGCGGCCCGGTAATGATCGGGCCGCCCTTGCCGGAAAGGGGGAGATGACGACCGTCACCGTCTGGTATGATGCCGCCTGTCCGCTGTGCCGCCGCGAGATCGCGCTGATGCGGCGGCTGGACCGGCGCGGGCGGATCGCATTCGTGGCCATCGGCGGCGATGGGCCGGACCAGTGCCCGATCGAGCGCGACACACTGCTTGCGCGTTTTCATGCGCGCGAGGAGGGGCGGATGCTGTCGGGCGCGGCGGCCTTTGCCGCGATGTGGCGGGCGATCCCGTTGTTGCGACCGCTGGGACTGGCGGCACGCTCGCCATGGGTGCTGGCGCTGCTCGAGCGGGGCTATCGTCGTTTCCTGAAAGTCCGGCCCCGGTTGCAGCGCTGGGCGGGCGGCCGGTCTTAACGCCCCGTCGGCAACCAGCTGAGATCCAGCCCCTCGAACCGGTCAATATAGCGCGCCTCGCGCACCAGTCGTGCTTCGTCGAGCAGGTGGACGCGGCCGCCCTCGCGCTTGATCAGCGCCTCGTCCTCCAACTGGCGCAGCATCCGGTTCACATGCACCGCGGTCAGGCCGATCGCGTCGCCCATCTCTTCCTGGGTCAGGCCGGGGGCAAAGGACGCGCCGACATCCATGCCCGCCTGGCGCATCTGACCACGCAGCGACAGGAGCAGCGTCGCCACCCGCGCCCGCGCCGAGGTTCGGCCCAGCCCCGCCAGCCGATCGGTGGTGATGACCCGCTCGATCTGGTTGAGCACCAGGATCAGGCTGAGCAGACGGGGATGATCGGTCGCTAGCATCCCGATCTGCGACCGGTCGAAGGGACAGACGACCGCGTTCGACACTGCCACCACCGTATCGGGCGAGCGGCCATAGATCAGCGCCGAGAGTGCGAAGAGATCGCCGGGAAACAGGAAGCGGACGATCTGGCGACTGCCATCGTCGAGCAGGACATAGCACATCAACATGCCCTGCTGCACGACGAACAGCTCCTCGCCGCGCATCTGTTCGTCCATCAACACCGTACCGCGTCGGATCGCCCGAGGGCGTTCCTCCAGTCGCGACAGCGTGGCGCGTTCGGCCGGGGTCAGCGAAACCCATTTGTCCAGGCGATCCGCAAGCCCGAAATTCGACACCAGCACCTCATCCCCCGAGCGGACGAGTGCCTTAGCCATCAAGGGCGGGTGGCCGCATTAATATGTATCAACCGTGTCTTTTCTTGGGACCGGGCGGAGTTTTGCCGGTCCCGGCCCGCCGCGACCCTTGGCGGTGGCGCGCGGCTGGGCTAGGACGACCGGTCTATGGACCGTATCCTTATTCGCGGCGGCAACCGGCTGTCGGGCCGCCTGAAGATCTCGGGCGCAAAGAACGCCGCGCTCACTTTGATGCCCTGCGCGATCCTGACCGACGAACCGGTCACGCTGCGCAACTTGCCGCGCCTGGCCGATGTCGACGGGTTCGGCCATCTGCTGAACCAGATCGGCGCATCGACCCGTGTCGAGGGGACGCGGCCCGAAGATTTCGGCCGGGTCATGACGATCCGGGCGGGCCAGCTCTTCTCGACCGAGGCGCCGTACGACATCGTGCGCAAGATGCGCGCGTCGATCCTGGTGCTCGGCCCGATCCTGGCGCGCGCGGGCGAGGCGCGGGTGTCGCTGCCCGGCGGCTGCGCGATCGGCAACCGTCCGATCGACCTTCACCTGAAGGCGCTGGAAGCGATCGGCGCGGAGATCGAGCTGACCGCCGGTTACGTGAAGGCCAGCGCGCCCGGCGGCCGCCTATCGGGCGGACGCTATACCTTCCCGGTGGTGTCGGTCGGCGCGACCGAGAATGCGCTGATGGCGGCGGTGACTGCCAAGGGCACCTCGGTGCTAGGCAATGCCGCGCGCGAGCCCGAGATTGTCGACCTGTGCCGCCTGCTGATCGCGATGGGTGCGCGGATCGACGGCATCGGTACAGAAACGCTGACCATCGAGGGTGTCCACCGGCTGCACGGCGCGACCTATTCGGTGATGCCCGATCGGATCGAGGCGGGCAGCTATGCCTGTGCCGCAGCGATTACCGGCGGCGACCTGGAACTGGTCGGCGCCTGTGCCGATGACATGCGCGCAACGCTCTCGGCGCTGACCGAGGCGGGCGTGACGGTCGAGGAAAGCCGCGATTCGATCCGCGTGAAGGCCGATGGTTCGCTCCAGCCGCTGACCCTGTCGACCGCACCCTATCCGGGTTTCGCCACCGACATGCAGGCGCAGTTCATGGCGATGTTGTGCAAGGCCGAGGGCACCAGCACCCTGACCGAGACGATCTTCGAGAACCGTTACATGCACGTGCCCGAGCTGGCGCGGATGGGCGCGGACATCCAGGTCCATGGCCGCACCGCAATGGTGAAGGGCGTGAACAAGCTGACCGGCGCGCCGGTGATGGCAACCGACCTGCGCGCTTCGATGAGCCTGATCCTCGCCGGTCTGGCCGCCGAGGGCGAGACGTCGGTGTCCCGCGTCTATCACCTCGACCGGGGTTACGAACGTCTGGAAGAGAAGCTGTCGGCCGTCGGTGCCGATATCGAGCGCGTCGGCGACTGACCAAAATCCTCCCCGGCACGGGGAGGGGGACCACCGCGCAGCGGTGGTGGAGGGG
>NZ_LDTE01000056.1 GCF_001476905.1 Sphingomonas sanguinis
CTCCCCTCCCCTTCAGGGGGAGGGGCTGGGGGTGGGGTCGTGCCGCAGAACGCCACGCTTGGGGACGCGCCCCACCCCAACCCCTCCCCTGAAAGGGAGGGGCTTAAGCTCACTGATCTTGAGACGATCGATCTGTCGCATTTCGACGCGCTGGTCGTATCGCCGGGCGTACCGCTCAACACCCATCCGCTGGCTGCTGCGGCGCGGGCGGCGGAGGTACCGGTGATCGGCGACATCGAACTCTTCGCACAAGCGCGACACGACCTGCCGCCGCATAAGGTCGTCGGCATCACCGGCACCAACGGTAAGTCGACCACGACCGCACTGGTCCACCACATCCTGAAGACGGCGGGCGTGCCGACCCTGATGGGTGGCAATATCGGCCTGCCGATCCTGGGGCAGGAGCCGTTGCCCGAAGGCGGGGTCTATGTGCTGGAACTGTCCAGCTATCAGATCGACCTGACGCAGAGCCTGGATTGCGACGTCGCGGTCCTGCTCAACATCACGCCCGATCATCTCGATCGCTATGACGGGTTCGAGGGATACGCAGCTTCCAAGGCGCGGCTGTTCGCGATGCAGTCGGCGGGGCATGTCGCAATCGTCGGCACCGGCGACGAAGCCTCGGCCAATATCGCGCAAGGGCTCGCCGGGCGGACCGATGATCTCGTGACCATTGCGTCCGGCATGATCGACCAGACCCGCTGGCTCGCACTGCAAGGCCCGCACAATGCCCAGAACGCCCAGGCCGCCATCGCCGTGGCGCGGGCGCTGGGCATAGCCGAGGATGTGATCGAAGCGGGGCTGCGGACCTATGCCAGCTTGCCGCACCGGATGCAGCATGTCGCGACCCGGAACGGCGTGGCGTTCGTCAACGACTCCAAGGCGACCAACCCGGAGTCGACCGCCCCCGCACTGGCGGCTTTCCCCCGCGTCCATTGGATCGTCGGGGGAAAGCGCAAGGGCGACGACCTCGACGCCTGCGCTGCGCATTTGGATCATGTCGTCGCGGCCTATACGATCGGCGAGGCCGCCCCGCTGTTCTTCGACCTGTTGAAGGATAAGGTCCCCGTGGTCGAGCAGTCGGGCACGCTGGAAGCAGCCGTTGCCCATGCCGCCGCCGCCGCACAGCCCGGCGACACGGTGCTGCTGTCCCCGGCCTGTGCCAGTTTCGACCAGTTCCGCGATTACGAGGCGCGGGGCGACGCCTTCCGCGCGGCGGTGGAGGCTCTGGCGTGAAAGAGCGCACGCCCAAGGCCACCCCGCGCCCGGGCTTGATCGGATCGATCAAGGGCCGTGGAGGCCGTGGCGATCGTTCGCCGCTCGGCACCTGGTTCTGGGATATCGACCGGGTGCTGCTGCTGCTCACCCTGTTTCTGATCGCGATCGGGCTGATCGCGGTCGCCGCCGCCAGTCCGGCGACCGCGATGCGCTACTCCGGTGAGCATCGGAAATTCGCGCCGCTCTATTATTTCTGGCGACAGGTGATGTGGGTCGGCGTTTCGCTGCCCGTGTTGTTCGCCGTCTCGATGCTGCCTGTCGTCACCGCACGGCGCATGGCGGTGCTGGGCACGGGTATCCTGATCGCGATCCTGGCCGTCACGCCCTTTATCGGGGTGGAGATCAACGGCGCGCGGCGCTGGATCGGCTTTGGCTTTGCGCAGTTCCAGCCGTCCGAGTTCCTGAAGCCGATGTTCGTCGTGACGACGGCCTGGCTGCTGTCGCTGAAGGCCAGGGAGCGCGATCTGCCCGCTACGCTAATCACCATGGGGCTGACCGGGCTTGTGGCGGGCTTGCTGATGATGCAGCCGGACTTCGGCCAGACGATCGTGTTCTGCGTGATCTGGGCGGCGTTGCTGATGATCTCCGGCACCCCGATGCGGATCTTGCTGGGGCTGGCGGCGATGGTGCCGGTGGGCTTGACCGCAGCCTATATGTTTTATGGCGTGGCGCGCAGCCGCATCAACGCGTTCCTTTTCCCCGATGTCGATGGCGAGGGTGCGGCCGACCATTTTCAGGTCAACGCCGCCCACAACACCCTGACCGCAGGGGGCTGGACCGGCACGGGACCGGGTGGCGGCACCGCCAAGTTTGGCCTGCCCGAGGCGCATACCGACTATATCTTCTCGGTGATCGGCGAGGAGTTCGGGCTGATCGCCTGCTCGATCATCGCGCTGGTCTTCCTGGCGATCGTGGTGCGCGTGTTCGTGAAGCTGCTTGACGAACAGGACGAGTTCAAGCTCTACGCCGCCTCCGGGCTGGCGGTGCAGTTCGGCGCGCAGGCGCTGATCTCGATGGCGGTGAACACGGGGCTGGCCCCGTCCAAGGGGATGACCCTGCCGTTCATCAGCTATGGCGGCTCGTCGATGATCGCGCTGTCGATCGGGATGGGGTTGTTGCTGGCATTCACCCGGCGCAATCCGTTTCTGACGCGCAGCCCCTATGTAGTCAGGTGGAGCGGGCAATGAGCCGTCACTTCGTCCTCGCCGCCGGGGGAACCGGCGGCCATATGGTTCCCGCCGCCGCGCTGGCGGCCGAACTCACCCGGCGCGGCCACCGCGTCGCTCTGGTATCCGACGCGCGCGGCGTGCGCTTCCCGGGACTGTTCGAGGATATCCAGACGCACGTGCTGCCCGCCGGGCGCTTTTCGGGCGGGCCGGTCGGCTGGGCCAAGGCGCTGCGCGAGATGTGGCGCGGCCGGGCGATGGCGCGCGAACTCTACAAGACGTTCCGCCCGGCGGCGGTGATCGGTTTCGGCGGCTATCCGGCGATGCCCGCCTTGCTGGCGGCGTTCGCGGAGGGGATTCCGACCGCCATCCATGAGCAGAATGCGGTGCTCGGCCGGGTGAACCGGCTGGTCGCGGGCAAGGTCGATGCGATTGCTTTGTCCTATGAGGATACGCAGCGGCTGAGCGCCAAATATGCGGCCAAGACCCGGCTGATCGGCAATCCGGTCCGGGATCAGGTGCTGGCGCTGCGTGCGCGGCCCTATCCGCTGCTGGAGGAGGACGGCATCTTCCGCGTCCTCGTCACCGGGGGCAGCCAGGGAGCGAGCATCCTGAGCCAAGTCGTGCCCGATGGCCTCGCCATGCTGCCCGTCACCTTCCGGCGGCGGTTGCAGGTGACGCATCAGGCGCGGATCGAGGATATCGACGCGGTGCGCGCGAAGTACGCCGAGCATGAGATTCCGGCCGAGCTTGCCACCTATCTGCCCGACTTGCCCGAGCAACTCGCCTGGGCGCATCTGGTCATCGCGCGGGCAGGGGCATCGACGCTCGCCGAGCTGACGGTTGCGGGTCGCCCGGCGATCCTGGTGCCGCTGCCCTCGGCGACCGACGATCACCAGACGGTGAACGCGCGCGAGATGACGAAGGCAGGCGGCGCGCGGACCATCGCGCAGGGGGACTTCACGCCCGTGGAACTCGCCAAGCAGATGCAGAAGCTGGGTCTCGATCCGGCGGCGCTGGAGAATGCGGCGGGGCGTGCGCGGAACTGCGGACGGCCCGAAGCGGCCAGCGATCTGGCCGATCTGGTCGAAAGCCTCGATTCGCCGCGCATGGTATTGCCGGTCGGCAAGGCACAGAGGAAAACCAATTTGGCGGGAGCAGGCGCATGAAGGGCGTCGCCACGGATATCGGCACGATCCACTTCGTCGGTATCGGCGGTATCGGTATGTCGGGCATTGCCGAGGTGATGAAGAATCTCGGCTACCGGGTGCAGGGCTCCGACGTGGCCGAGGGCTATGTGGTGCAGGGCCTGCGCGACAAGGGTATCCCGGTTGCGATCGGCCATGCCGCGGACAATCTGGGCGATGCGGCGGTGGTCGTCACCTCGACCGCGATCACTCGGTCTAACCCCGAAGTCGAAGCCGCGCTCGAACGCCGCATCCCCGTGGTGCGCCGTGCCGAAATGCTGGCCGAGCTGATGCGGCTGAAGTCCACCGTCGCGGTGGCGGGCACGCATGGCAAGACGACGACGACCTCGATGGTCGCGGCACTGCTGGATGCGGGCGGGGTGGACCCGACCGTTATTAATGGCGGCATCATCAACAGCTATGGCTCCAACGCGCGGCTGGGCGCTTCGGATTGGATGGTGGTCGAGGCGGACGAAAGCGACGGCAGCTTCCTGCGCCTTGACGGCACGATCGCGGTCGTGACCAATATCGATCCCGAGCATCTCGACCATTACGGCTCGTTCGACCGGGTGAAGGACGCGTTCGTAGAGTTCGTCGAGAATGTGCCCTTCTACGGCGCGGCGTTGCTCTGTCTCGACCACCCGGAGGTGCAGAACATCCTGCCGCGCGTCCGCGACCGGCGCGTCGTGACCTATGGCTTTTCGGCACAGGCGGACGTGCGCGGCGTCAACGTCACGCCGATCCCCGGCGGCAACCGGTTCGAGGCGATCATCCGCAATCGCGACGGCTCCAGCCGTTCGATCGAGGGGATCGAACTGCCCATGCCCGGCCGCCACAATGTCCAGAACGCGCTGGCAGCGATCGGCGTCGCGCTGGAACTGGGCATTGAGGATGCGACCATCCAGCAGGGCTTCAGCCAGTTCGGCGGGGTCAAGCGGCGCTTCACCAAGGTCGGCGAGATCGCGGTGGACGGCGGCACGGCGACCGTGATCGACGATTACGGCCATCACCCGGTCGAAATCCGCGCGGTGCTCGCCGCCGCCCGTGAAGGCGCGCGGGGGCGCGTCATCGCGGTGGTGCAGCCGCATCGCTTCACCCGGCTCGGCAATCTGATGGAGGAGTTCCAGACCGCCTTCAACGATGCCGACCGCGTGTTGGTGACGCCGGTCTTCGCGGCGGGCGAGCAGCCGATCGAGGGCGTGGACGCGTCCGCGCTGGTCGAGGGGCTGAAGCGGCGCGGGCATCGCTCGACCGCGACCGTGGCCGACGCCGATACGCTGGCCGAGGAGCTGGCGGGTTCGATCCGCGCCGACGATATGATCGTCTGCCTGGGTGCGGGCGACATCACGAAGTGGGCGGCGGGTCTGGCGAGTGCGATCGAGGCGCGCCGATGAACCTGCCCGACACCGCCGGCCGATTGACTCGCCAAGCGCCACTGGCGCCGCTGGTGTGGTTCAAGGCGGGCGGACCGGCCGAATATCTGCTGGAGCCGAAGGACGTAGACGATCTGTCGGCGTTCCTGAAGGCGCTTAAGGCCGACACGCCGGTCATGGCGCTGGGCCTCGGCTCCAACCTGATCGTGCGCGATGGCGGGGTTCCGGGCGTCGTGATCCGTCTCGGCAAGCCGTTCAGCTATGCGCGGGCCGGGGAGGGGCACCTCATTACCTGTGGTGGCGGCACCTCGGGCATTCTCGTCTCGTCCAATGCGCGTGACGCAGGGATTGGCGGGCTGGAGTTCCTGCGCTCGATTCCCGGCACGGTGGGCGGCTTCGTGCGGATGAACGGCGGGGCCTATGGCCGCGAGGTAGCCGATGTGCTGGTTTCCGCCACGGTCGTCCGTCGCGACGGCACGGTCGAGACATTGGGTGTCGCCGATCTGGAATATACCTATCGCCACTCCAACCTCACCGACGGCACGGTGGTGGTCGAGGCGACCTTCCGCGGCCACGCCGCCGACCCCGCCGACATTCAGGCCGAGATGGACCGTATCGCCGCCGCGCGTGAAGCGTCGCAGCCGCTGCGCTCCAAGACCGGCGGTTCGACCTTCAAGAACCCCGACGGACGCAAGGCTTGGGCGTTGGTCGATGCGGCGGGCTGTCGCGGACTGACGCTGGGCGACGCGCAGGTGTCGGAAAAGCATTGCAATTTCCTGCTCAACCTCGGCAACGCCACGGCGGCGGAGATCGAGGCGCTGGGTGAGGAAGTCCGGACGAAGGTAGAGGCGAAGTCAGGCGTTTGCCTCGAATGGGAAATACAAAGAGTGGGAATCGCGAAGTGACCGACAATCTGCATATCGCGGTTCTGATGGGCGGCTGGTCGGCGGAGCGGCCGGTGTCGCTGATGTCCGGTGCAGGCGTCGCCGATGCGCTGGAGCGGAACGGCCATCGCGTCACCCGGATCGACATGGACCGCGATCTGGCGGCCAGGCTGGTCGAAACCAAGCCCGATATCGTCTTCAACGCGCTGCACGGTTCGCCCGGCGAGGACGGCACGGTGCAGGGAATGCTCGATCTTATGGGCATTCCTTACACCCATTCGGGCCTCGCCACCTCGGTCATCGCGATCGACAAGGTGCTGACCAAGCAGGCGCTGGTCCCGTACGGCATCCCCATGCCCGGCGGCCGCATCGTGAAGTCGGAAGAGCTGTTCGCCGCCGACCCGCTGCCGCGCCCCTATGTGCTGAAGCCGGTCAATGAGGGCTCGTCGGTCGGCGTCGCGATCGTCACCGACACCAGCAATCACGGCAACCCGATCGCCCGCAACGCCGCTGGCCCCTGGGCCGAGTTCGAGGAGTTGCTGGCCGAGCCCTATATCCGGGGGCGTGAACTGACCACCGCCGTGCTGGGCGGACGCGCGCTGGGCGTGACCGAGTTGAAGCCCAAGAATGGCTGGTACGACTTCGATGCGAAATATACCGATGGCCTGACCGAGCATGTCTGCCCGGCGCAGATTCCCGACGAGATCGCCGAGGCGTGCAAGTCGCTGGCGCTGGAGGCACATCGCATCCTGGGTTGCCGTGGAGCCTCGCGCTCCGACTTCCGCTGGGATGACGAGCGCGGCGTCGACGGCCTGTTCCTGCTAGAGGTCAACACCCAGCCGGGCATGACCCCACTCAGCCTGGTGCCTGAGCAGGGCCGCCATGTCGGCATGGATTACGACGCGGTCGTGCAGGCGATCGTCGACGAGGCGCTTCAGTGGTACAAGGATCAGGCGGGATGAGCCGCACGATCAAGCGCGGCCCCCCGCCGCGCCGTCCGGCCCCGCGGCGCCGCCAGCCGGTGAAGCGCGTGACGCTGGCGCAGCGCCTGCTGGCCAAGGTGCCGGTCAGCGAAGAGACGATCAAGAAGGCTGTCACCTGGACGATCCTGGGCGGCGCGGGCGCGGCGATGCTGGCGGTCGCGACCTATGTCGGCGTGCCCGGCATGATCGGCACCGCGATCGCCGAGCAGGCGGGCCATGCCGGATTTCGCGTCCAGCAGATCGAGGTGACGGGCCTGAAGCGCATGGACCGGATGACCGTCTATGCCGTCGCGCTGGACCAGCAGAGCCGGGCGATGCCGCTCGTCAATCTGGAGGATGTCCGCGGCAAGCTGCTCCGCTATGGTTGGATCAAGGACGCGCATGTTTCGCGCCGCCTGCCCGACACGCTGCTCGTCGATATCGAGGAACGCAGCCCGGCGGCGGTGTGGCAGGACAATGGCCAGCTGACCCTGATCGACGCGAGCGGCGTGCTGCTGGAGCCGGTACGGCCCGAGGCGATGCCCGACCTGCCGCTGATCATCGGGCCGGGCGCGAATTTGCAGGAGCCTGCTTACCAGGCGCTGCTCTCCGCCGCGCCCGCGCTGAAGCCGCGCGTGAAGGCCGCGACCTGGATCGGCAATCGCCGCTGGGACCTGACCTTCGACAGCGGCGAGACGCTGGCGCTGCCCGAGGACGGGGCGGGGGCCGCGCTGATGAAGTTTGCCGCCATGGACGGCTCGCGGCCGCTGCTCGGGCGGGGCTGGCTGCGCTTCGACATGCGTGACCCCACGAAGCTGGTTGCGCGGAAGCCCGGTTTGAATCAGAATCACGCGCTGGCCGAACCGGCGCAGGCCGGAGGAGGCACCGGGCCGGAGGGCAACGCCACAGAGGCGTCCGGCACTGGCGAATCACAGGGGTAGGACCATGGCGAAAATTGCGCCCGAAGGGCTGATCACCGCCCTGGACATCGGATCGTCCAAGGTGTCCGCGCTGATCGCCCGAAAAGGCGATGGGGGCGAACTGATCGTGCTGGGCACCGGCCAGCGCGAAAGCCGGGGCGTCAAGCGCGGCTATATCGCCGATATGGGCGCGACCGAGGCGGCGGTGCGCGAGGCCGTCGAACAGGCCGAGCGGATCGCCGGGCTGAACATCGAGAATGTCTGGGTCGGTTTTTCGGCCGGTGGCCTGGTGTCCGACGTGGCCGAGGTCGAGTTCGAGCTGGGCGGCCACCGCGTCGAGCAGGGCGATATCGATGCGCTGCTGGCCGCCGGGCGCAACTCGATCGATCCGCAGGGGCGGATGGTGCTGCATGCGCAACCCGCGCTCTACACGCTCGACGGGCTGACCGGCGTGAAGAAGCCGCTGGGGCTGCATGCCGATCGGCTGGGCGTGCATATCCATGTCGTCGCCGCCGATGGCTCGCCGGTGCGCAACCTCGACCTGTGCGTCCGCTCGGCGCATCTGGAGGTGAAGTCGATCATCGCGGCACCCGTGGCGACGGGGCTCGCCTGCCTGTCTGACGAAGAACGCGAGCTGGGCGTCGCGCTGGTCGAGATGGGGGCGGGGATCACCAACGTTTCGTTGTTCGCGGGCGGGATGCTGGTCGGGCTCTGCTCGCTGCCGATGGGGGCAGCGGACATCACCGACGATGTCGCCTCGGCCTTTGGCACGCGACGCCAGATGGCGGAGCGGATGAAGTGCTTCCACGGCTCGGCCAATGCGTCCCCGCGCGACAATCACGACATGATTCAGGTCACGCCGATCTCGGCCGAGGATGGCGGCGACACGATGCAGATCACCAAGGCACAACTGATCGGCGTGATCCGCCAGCGGCTGGAGCATCAGATGGGCGAGATCCGCAAGGCGCTCCAGCATCTGAAGTTCGAGGGGCCGGTTGGGCGTCAGGTCGTGCTGACCGGCGGCGGGGCGGAGCTGAAAGGTATTGCCGATTATGCGCAGCAGGCGCTCGGCCGGTCGGTGCGGATCGGGCGACCGCGCGGGCTGACCGGCCTGCCCGATGCGCATGGCGGCCCGGCTTTCGCGACGCTGGCGGGTCTGGCTTTCTATGCCGCGACCGATCCCATCGACCTGCGGACGATCGCACCGACGAACCAGGCGGTGCACCGGCCCAGCGGCATGGGACTGTTCCGGCGGCTGATTCAGGCCGCAAAAGCAAATTATTAGGGAAAAGCGATACGTATCTGACGCTTTTCGGTTGGCACGTGGCACAGGTCTGGTGCACTAACGGTTAATTCAGGGGCCCGGTCTTTGCGTACCGACCGGGAACGGCGGAGTAGAATTGGGATGAGCATCGAATTCATCGCACCCGAGGTCGACGAGCTGACGCCGCGTATTGCGGTAATCGGTGTCGGCGGTGCCGGCGGCAATGCGATCGCGAACATGATGCGCGCCGAGGTACAGGGCGTGGATTTCCTCGTCGCCAATACCGACGCGCAGGCGTTGAAGCAGTCGATCGCGCCGCAGCGTATCCAGCTGGGCGCGAAGATCACACAGGGGCTGGGCGCGGGCAGCCGTCCCGAGATCGGTCGCGCCGCCGCCGAAGAGACGATCGACGATCTGTCGCGTCTGCTCGAGGGCAGCCATATGTGCTTCATCGCGGCGGGCATGGGCGGCGGCACCGGCACCGGTGCAGCCCCGGTCATCGCCAAGGCGGCGCGCGACATGGGCATCCTGACCGTCGGCGTCGTGACCAAGCCCTTCGCCTTTGAGGGCAATCGTCGCGCCAAGTCGGCCGATGGCGGCATCGAAGAGCTTCAGAAGTACGTCGACACGCTCATCGTCATCCCCAACCAGAACCTGTTCCTGATCGCCAACGCCAACACGACCTTCAAGGAAGCGTTCGCCATGGCGGACGAGGTGCTGCAGCAGGGCGTGCGCGGCATCACCGACCTGATGGTCATGCCGGGCCTTATCAACCTCGACTTCGCCGACGTCCGCTCGGTGATGCAGGAGATGGGCAAGGCGATGATGGGCACCGGTGAAGCCACCGGCGACAATCGCGCGATCGAAGCGGCGCAGAAGGCAATCGCCAACCCGCTGCTCGACGGCGTGTCGATGCAGGGCGCCAAGGGCGTCATCATCTCGATCACTGGCGGCGACGACATGCGCCTGCTCGAGGTCGACGAGGCGGCGAACCACATCCGCGAACTGGTCGACCCGGACGCCAACATCATCTGGGGCTCGGCCTTCAATCCCGAGCTGGAAGGCCGCATCCGCGTGTCGGTCGTTGCGACTGGTATCGATGCCGACCTGAAGGTCGCACCGTCCCCGTCGGAGGCGAACCGCAGCAGCGGCTTCAGCATGGGCGGCATGGCGCGCAAGAGCGACGATACGCCTAGCTATCGCCCCAGCGAACCGGCCCCTGCTCCGCAGGCGAGCGTGACGCCCGCCGCGCCGGTCGAACAGCCTGCTCCGGCCGCACCCGTCGCGGCTCCGGCGACCTCGACCGTCAGCGCGACGATCACCACGCCCATCGCCAAACCTGCCCCGGCCCCCGCGCCGGCGGCTCCGGTCGCCGATGACGAGCTGGTGCTGGGAGCGGATACGATCGTCCCCGCCGCCCCGGCCCAGCCCGCACAGGCCGCTGCGGTCGAACCGGCTCCCGGTAGCGAGGAAGCGCGTCGTCGCTGGCTGGCCCCCGGCAGCGAAGCCGGTGAAGCCCCCGCACAGCCTGCGCCGCGCGTGAAGCTGGGCGGTACGCTGTTCGAGCGTATGTCGAATGCCGCACGTGGTGCGTCGCGCGACGACGCCGCGCAGGGTGGTTCGGACTCGTCGCTCGACATCCCGCGCTTCCTGCATCGCCAGAACAACCAGTAATCGCTTCGCCCGGTCGTCTGGGTGAAAATGGGAGGGGCCCGCACGACCGGATCGTGCGGGCCTTTTTCTTTTGCGGATGCTGTCGGGTGAGTTCACGCGAAGCCGCGATGACGCGAAGATATTTGTTCGCACGGAGGCGCGGCGATTCAGGATGCGCGGCAGCGCTTTCGACTCATCTGTAGGTTGAGAATAGAGGGCCGCTCGTGCGGTGAGCTGGTCATCTCCGCGCTTCCGCGCGAACCAATCTTCTCTTCGCGCCATCGCGGCGTCGCGTGAATCTGGCTTGGGTCGGATCGACAGTCAGGTTGACGAGCCATTTTCCAACTCTCCAATCAAGGGAGGTCTGTCACCGGTCGCGGGGCGGTACGACCACTCGGGCCGGGGACACCCCTCCGTGAGGCCTTCGGCCTGCCACCTCCCCTGCGAGGGGAGGAAAAGCGGGAGTGCCGATCGTTCTGAGGAGCAGGGGGCATTCCTTTAAAGCAAAGCGTTGCCACGCGCCCGATATCTCTGCGCCCTCCGCGCCTCTGCGCGAACAAAACGCATGCCCCAATCGATCCCGCCCGCCTGTTGGTCGACCGTCCAGAGCGCTCGGGCGCGTGGGATGTGTGAGGGCCATTGCCGTGCGCGCCGAAACACGCTTTATGAGCCACGGTCCCATGACGTTCGCATTCTTTCCCCGCGCTTCGCTGGCGCTCGCCCTGGCCCTTGCGGCCGCACCCATGCCCCTGTTCGCGCAAGAGGTGGTTCAGCCGCTTCCCGGCACGACCGACGCCGACAAACTGGGCGACGTGATGCGCCGCGTCGCGCAGAATCCGCGCAATGTCGACGCGCTGGTCGAGGCGGCCGATCTGTCCATCCATCTCGACGATCTGTCGGGCGCGGCATCACTGCTTGCGCGGGCGGAAAAGGTCGATCCGCGCGATCCGCGCGTAAAGGCGGGCATGGGGTCGATCCTGGTCCGTTCCGAACGGCCGGGCGAGGCGCTTCGCTATTTCTCGCAGGCCGAGGCAGCGGGGCTGCCCGCCGCGAAGTTCGCAGGGGATCGCGGCCTGGCCTATGACCTGATCGGCGATCAGGCGCGGGCGCAGCGGGACTATCGGCTGGCGCTGGCCAACGGCGCCAATGACGAGATCGTGCGCCGTTATGCCCTGTCGCTCGGCATTTCGGGTCGCAAGGACCAGGCGCTGGAACAGCTCGACCCGTTGCTCCGCAAGACCGACCGCGCCGCGTGGCGCGCCCGCGCCTTCATCCTGGCGATGGGCGGCGACCTGCCCGAGGCGACGCGCATCGCCTCGACCATGATGCCGCCGCAACTGGCGCAGGGGCTGCAACCCTTTTTCCAGCGTTTGCCGACGCTGCCCGCGATCGACCGCGCCTTTGCCGTGCATTTCGGCGAGACGCGCGCCACGCCCGAGCGGCTGGCCGATGCGCGACTGGCGCCGAACCTGCCGCCGCTGACGCCCGAGGCGCCGGTCGCGCTCGCGTCTGCGACGCCGGTGACGGTGCCGACGGCCCAGCCCGTGCGCGAGGATCGTCGTCGCGGCAGTCGCCAGCCGATGCGCGAGAATCGGGGCGTCGCTCTGGCCGCGGCCGTGCCGCAGTCCGGCGTCCGTCCGCCGACGACCGTCACGCCTGCCCCGGTGGCGAGCACCCCCGCCCAGATGGCGAGCGCAGTCCCCGTGCCTGCAACGACCCCGCGCGTGGTCGCGGCGACCTCGCCGATGCGGACGGTGCCGCCGCAACCCGGCTTCAGCAGCACTCTGCCTGCCACGACGCCAGCGCCGGTCGCCATGGCTTCGACCGCGCCGGTGCCCATGGTGCAGCCTTTGCCTGCCGCGTCCCAGCCATCGCCTGCCGCCACGACGGCGATGGTTCAGCCTTTGCCGTCGACGCCTTCGAGCACCCCCGTCCAGACGGCTCAGGCCGAGCCGAGCCCCGCACCGGTCACCACCACGCCGCCGCCGACCGCGCTGGCGATGGTCCAGCCGGTGCCGAGCCAGACGGCTGAGCCCGTGCCCATCACCCCTGCACCGCGCGCCACGCGCTCTGGCGGACGTCGAACCTCGCTGGCGGCGGCGCATGCGGTGCGTGAGGATTCGATCCTCGCCCGTATCGTCGCCAATCTGTCGATCCCGGCCTCCGAACTGGGCGTGGAGGGCCCCGAGCGTCCCGTTGCGGTCGCGGCGGCCACCCCGGTCACGACAGGCTCGCAGCGCTTGCTGGCCGAAGCGCGTGCCAAGGCCGAGCGGGATCATGAGGCGCGCGAAAAGGCGGCCGAAACGATCGAGCCGAAAAAGGCAGAGCCCAAGGCTCCGACCGCTGCCGAACGCAAGGCCGCAGCCGCCAAGCTGGCCGCCGAGAAGAAGGCCGCTGCCGCCAAGAAGGCCGAGGCTGCGGAGAAGGCGCTCGCCGCCAAGGAGGCGCTGGAGGAAAAGAAGCGCGCCAAGGCGAACCCCGAGCGGATCTGGGTCCAGGTCGCGGGCGGCGCGAACGAGGATGACCTGCCCAAGGCCTGGGCCGCGACCAAGGCGAAGGCGCCCGAGCTGTTTGCGGGCCACAAGGGGTACAAGACCCCGCTGCGCGCGACCCACCGCGTCCTGACCGGCCCGTTCAAGACCGATGCGGAGGCCCGCGCCTTCGTCAACCAGCTGGCCAAGAAGGGCGTCTCCGCCTTTCCGGTGACCAGCGATGCCGGGCAGTCGGTGACGCGGCTCGACGCCAAGTGAGCCGTTTCGCCCCCTGGGCGTCCTATCCCGAAAACAGCCGGGGGCGTCGCCATGATGAGGCGACGGCGTTGGCGCGCGGGCCGCGCGACGCATTCCAGCGCGACCGCGACCGGATCATCCATTCGATCAGCTTTCGACGGCTGCGGCACAAGACCCAGGTCTTCATGGCCCCCGATGGCGACCATTTCCGCGTCCGCCTGACCCACAGCCTGGAGGTCGCGCAGATTGGCCGCACCATCGCGCGGACGCTGGGGCTGAACGAGGATCTGACCGAGGCGTTGTGCCTGGCGCATGATATCGGCCATCCGCCCTTCGGCCATGCGGGCGAGGATGCGCTGAAGGCCGCGCTGTCGGACCATGGCGGCTTCGACCACAACGGCCATACGCTGCGCACCCTGACCGAGATCGAGCGGCCCTATCCGCGCTGGGACGGATTGAACCTCAGCTGGGAAACGCTGGAGGGATTGGCCAAGCATAATGGGCCGATCCGCCATCCCGGCTGGGCGCTGCGCGAGGCGGATGCGGGTTTTCCGCTCGACTTGGACAGCCATGCCTCGCTGGAGGCGCAGGTCGCGGCGCTGGCCGATGATATCGCCTACGACAATCACGACATCGATGACGGCCTTCGCGCCGGGTTATTGACGCTGGATCAGCTGCTGGAAGTGCCGCTGGTCGCACGTGGCTGGGACGCGGCGCAGGCGCAATTTCCCGAGGTCGCGCCGAAGCGGCTGGCGAGCGAACTCATTCGGTCGCAAATCGGGGTGATGGTCAACGATCTGGTGGCCGAAACCCGGACCCGGATTGCCGAGAGTGGAGTAGGGGATGTCGCCGATGTCCGCGCAGCGGGCCGCGCTTTGGTCGGCTTTTCGGATGCGATGCGGGTCGAGGAGCGCGATCTGAAGCGCTTCATGTACGCCAATCTCTATCATCATCCGCGTCAGCTGGCGGCGGCGGATGCGGCGCACGGCATCGTGCAGGGGCTGTTCGCCGCCTATCGCGCGGACCCGGCACAGCTCCCCGAGGAATGGCGCGAGCGTTTGCCGGAAGACGAGCCTGCGCGCAGTCGGCACATCGCCGATTTCATTGCAGGCATGACCGACCGCTATGCGATCCGCTGCTACCGCGACCTGCTGGGCGATATCGACCTGCCGGAAGGGTTCTGACGCCCTCCCGACAGGATCGGCACGGCATCAGGCTTTCAGGGCCTTCGCCATGTTGAGATGGGCGGTCACGGTCGGGATCAGACCGGTCGCAAACGTCTTGAGCGGTGCGGAGTCGCCGGTCGCGGCATAAGCCTTCAGCGTGTCGAGCGTCTGCTGATGCCCGGCGGTCTGCTCGGCGATATAGGCTTCGTCGAAGGCCTTGCCGGTCAGGCCCTTGAGCTGGTCCAGCTTCTGCTGCTGCTCGGCATTGAGCGTGGGATCGGGCGTAATGGCCGGGCTGGCCGACCCGGCTGCCGTCTTCAGCTTGGCGGTCGAAGCGGTGTGCGCCTCGATCATCTTGGCCGCATAGGCCTTGACCGAGGCGGATGCGCCCTTCGTGGCGGCGAGCTTCGAGGTCTCGATCTCGAACGCGTCGCTGGCCGCGACCGCATTGGCGAAGCTCTGTGCCGCACTGGTCGCAACTGGCGTCGGCGACGCGGTCGCCATGTCGTTGGTCACCATCATATTGTCGGCGGTGGCGGCCTGGTTCGTCTCGCCGCTTCGATTACAGCCCGCCAGCGCGAGAAGGGCGGAGGTCGCTAATATGGTCGCTCGGATCGTCATGTCGTTGAACCCCTGACAGAAAACGCAACCCTGCATAAGCGCGTCGGGTCGAAGGACGTTCCCGCCAAGTGCCAGCCGATGGGACCCGAACGGCCATCGCATCGTTGGTCCGGCATCCCGCCGCCTGGCGGATCAAGAAGGGAGCGACGCACATGAGCATCTTCGGCAATATTCTGGGCAAGATCTTCCATCACGGTGCGGCTAAGCCGGCACCGTCGACGATCCAGGCCGACCCGAGCCCTCAGCCTGCGCCCGCCGCACCGCAGCCTGCGCCGCAACAGGCCTCCCCCGTGGCCGAAGCCGCACCCGCCCCGCAGGCGGTCGATGTCGGCGCGGTGCTTAGCGAAATGGCTGCGATGAAGAACGGCGGCGGCAATTATCAGAGCTCGATCGTCGATCTGCTCAAGCTGCTGGACCTGGATTCCAGCCTGGCCTCGCGCAAGCAACTGGCCGACGAGCTGGGCGTGCATGCTGGCGAGGATGGCTCGGCCGAGCAGAATATCGCGCTTCACAAGGCAGTGATGGCCAAGCTCGCCGAAAATGGCGGCATCGTGCCGGACAGCCTGCGCCAGTAAGGCGGCGCGTTAACGCAAAACGGCCCGCATGTCCCCCCTTGGACATGCGGGCCGTCCCACCGAACGACGTGTCGGTTAGCGGGCGCTGGTCTCGACGCCCGCACCCAGCGCGCCACGCGCCTGGTCGGTGGTGAACGAAACTTCGGTGTTGCCGGTCGTGCCGGTCACGCGGTGGCCCTTGACCACGAAGCGGAACGGCTCGCCGCCCGGATAGCGGTGGCCCTGGATCACGGCGCGGCCGTTGTCGTTGATCCGGGTATAGACATAGGTGCTGCCTTCATGGACGAAGCTCTGCTCGCCCTCGGCGGCGATGGCACCGATGGTCGGAATGGCGGTGGCGGCAATGGCGGCTAGGGTCAGAATGGTCTTGCGCATGATCGAAACTCCCGCGTGATGGCGTTGAGCCGGATCAGGTCCTCTCGCGTCTTTTTCGACGCTCTAACTTTCGTATACGGATTTATTGCGCTGCAGCATGGCTCGCAACTGCAAAGGCCTTTGGATAGATTGCATTCCATGCAATCGTCCCGCATCGCGGATCAGGCATGATTTGAAGCGAGCGCCCGATTTCGCTAGAGCGCAACGCTTTGCTACCCCGATCGGACGATGTGATGACCCTCTACACCCGCTTCGCCGCGCATATCGACGCGGCGCTGGACACGCTGGTCGCCGCCGGCACGCTGCCCGGCGGGCTGGATCGCCGCAACGTGACGGTCGAACCGCCGCGCGATGCCAGCCACGGCGACCTCGCCACCAACGCCGCCATGGTCCTGGCCAAGCCCGCAGGCACCAATCCGCGCGCGCTGGCCGAAGCGATCGCGGCCGAACTGGGCAAGCTGGACGAGGTGGACAGCGTGTCGGTCGCGGGGCCGGGCTTCCTGAACATGCGGCTGACCGATGCGGCGTGGCGCGACGAGCTGGCCGCCATTCCGCAGGCGGGGGCCGATTATGGCCGCTCGACGCGGGGGCAGGGCGTCACCGTCAACATCGAATATGTCTCGGCCAATCCGACCGGGCCGATGCATATGGGCCATTGCCGCGGCGCGGTGGTGGGCGATGCGCTCGCCACGCTGCTGGAATTTGCGGGCCACAAGGTTATCCGCGAATATTATGTCAACGATGCGGGTGGGCAGGTCGACGTGCTCGCCCGCTCAGCCCATCTGCGCTACCGCGAGGCGCTGGGCGCGACGATCGAGATCCCAGAGGGCTTGTATCCGGGCGAGTATCTGAAGCCGATCGGCGCGGAACTCGCGGCCGAATATGGCGACAAATATGTCGACGCGACCGAAAACGAGTGGCTGGTCCTGTTCCGCACCCGCGCGGTGGCGGCGATGATGGCGATGATCCGCGAGGATCTGGCGCTGCTCGGCATCCATCACGACCTGTTCTCTTCCGAAGCCGAGCTGCAGGCGGCGGGCAAGCCCGAAGCAGCCGAGGCCGAACTGCGTTCGCGTGGGCTGGTCTATGACGGTGTGCTGGAGGCCCCCAAGGGCGAGACGCCCGAGGATTGGGAGCCGGTCGAGCTGCCGCTGTTCCGCTCCAGCCAATTCGGCGACGACCAGGATCGCCCGATCAAGAAGTCGAACGGCGCCTGGACCTATTTCGGTGCCGACCTGGCCTATCATTATCAGAAGGCCCAGACCGCCGACCAGCTGATCGATATCTGGGGTGCCGACCATGCGGGCACCGTCAAGCGCATCGTCGCGGCGGTCGAGGCGCTGACCGGCGGCAAGACCAAGTTCGACGTGAAGCTGGTCCAGATGGTCCGCCTGCTGCGTGGTGGCGAGCCGGTGAAGATGTCGAAGCGCGCTGGCAATTTCGTCACCTTGGCCGATGTCGTTCGCGAAGTCGGCAAGGACGTGGTGCGCTTCACCATGCTGACCCGGCGCTCGGATGCGCAGATGGACTTCGACTTCGCCAAGGTGGTCGAGGCGTCGAAGGACAATCCGGTCTTCTACGTCCAATACGCCCATGCCCGCATCGCGTCGCTCAAGCGCCGTGCAGCCGAGGCGGGGATTGAGGGCGGTACGGCCGACCTGTCCCTGCTCGACGCCGAGGACCTGGCGCTGGTGCAGCTGGCCGCGCAGTTCCCGCGTATCGTCGAAACGGCGGCGGCGGCGCGTGAGCCGCACCGAATCGCCTTTTATCTCTATGACCTGGCGGCGGCCTTCCATGCGGCCTGGAATGTCGGCAACGATCGCCCTGATCGCCGCTTCCTGATCGCGGAGAACGCCGAGGTCACGCGCGCCCGTCTTTTCCTCAGCGACGGGATCGGGCAAATCATTCGTAACGGTTTGGCGCTCATGGGTGTCGAAGCGGTTTCGGAGATGAAGTGATGGCGAACGATATGGACCTGGGGCGTGGGTACGACCAGCAGGAGGAGGATCGGCTCCCCTGGCTGGAAACCGTCGAAGCCGACGAGCCCGAGGGGGTCGGGATCGGAAAGGTCGTGGCGCTCGTCATCGTCGGCCTGGCCATCCTCGCCTTTATCGGCTTCGGTCTCTACAAATGGCAGGCGCATCAGGCTGCGGCGGACGGCGATGGCGCGGTGATCGCTGCGCCCGAGGGCGATTACAAGGTGCGCCCGGCCGATCCGGGCGGGCTGAAGGTCAAGGGCGAGGGCAACACCGCCATTGCGACCAGCGCGGGCAAGCCCGGCGGCACCGGCGCGATCGATCTGCGCGCCGTGCCCGAAGCGCCGATGAACGGCACCCGCGTCGTCCAGAAGCCCAGCGACGCCGGTGGTGGCCGCAATGCCGTGGCGCAGGTCCCCGAATCGGGCGGCAAGCTGGTCGCGCCTGCGCCCGTCACCGCCGCGCGGGCCCCCGCCGCCGCGCCCAGCGCCAGTGGCGCGATGGTCCAGCTGGGCGCCTATCCCAGCGAGTCCTCGGCCAATGCCGCCTGGGATCGCTTCTCGAAGCGCTTTTCCTATGTCGGCGCGTTGGCCAAGGTCGTCCAGCCCGTCGCCTCGAACGGCAAGACGCTCTACCGCCTGCGCGTGAACGCCGGTTCGGCCAATCAGGCCGCCGATATCTGCGGCCGTCTGCGCGTGGCGGGCGAAAGCTGCTTCGTCGCCAGCTGATCGATCAGGCCCCCTGCTCGCCGTTGCGGGCAGGGGGTGGAGTATCTCTTCCATGATTCCCGTCATTTTCGGCCTGTCGGGCCCGGTGCTGACCCCCGATGAGCGGGCGTTCTTCGCCTCGGTCGAACCGGCGGGTTATATCCTGTTCAAGCGCAACATCGTCGACCGGGCGCAGGTGCGCGCGCTGACCGACAGCTTGCGCGAATTGGCGGGGCACGACGATCTGGCGATTCTGATCGACCAGGAAGGGGGGCGCGTCGCCCGGATGGGGCCGCCCGAATGGCCCGCTTTCCCGGCCGGACCCGCCTTTGCCAAACTCTATGAGACCGCGCCGATGTCGGCGATCCAGGCGATGCGTGCCAATGGCCAGGCGCTGGGCCTGATGCTGCGCGAAGTCGGGATCACCGTCGATTGCGCGCCGCTGCTCGATGTGGCGCAAGAGGCTACGACCGAGGCGATCGCCAGCCGCACTTACGGCACCGAACCTATGCAGGTCGCCGCGCTCGGCCGGGCGATGCTGGAAGGGCTGGCGGCGGCGGGCGTCGTCGGCGTGGTCAAGCACATGCCGGGCCATGGCCGCGCGCTGGTCGATTCGCACCATCTGCTGCCGACCGTCACGGCCGGCGAGGCAGAGCTGGCGATCGATCTCGAACCCTTCCGCACTCTCGCGAACGCGCCGATGGGCATGACCAGCCATATCGTATTCGAGGCGTGGGATGCCGAGCGCCCCGCCACCCTGTCGCCGGTGGTGATCGACCGAATCATTCGCGGCGCGATCGGTTTCGACGGCCTGTTGATGACCGACGACATCGACATGAAGGCGCTGAGCGGCACGGCGGGCGAGAAGGCGGCGGGGGCATTGGCGGCGGGATGCGACCTCGTCCTCGACTGCTGGGCGCGGATGGACGAGATGGTCGAGATCGCGGGCCGCGTGCCCCCGATCAGCGACGTGGCCCGCGACCGCCTAAACCGCGCGATGGCGAGTGTCGGGGCAGGCGAGGGGGACTTCGCCGAGCTGATCGCCCGCCGCGACGCGCTGCTGGCGCTGGCTGGCTAAGCGCTCCATCGACCGCAGGACGTGGTGGGGGCAGGCAGGGCTCCAGCCGACCTCGCCGACGCGACCCCTGCCGGAAAGATGAACTACCCCGTCTCGCCATAACCCCATATCGCCGCTAAGCTTGGCCGCGATGACGGGGGAACAGCTGACGCTCGATCTGGACGGGTGGGAAGGACCGCTGGACGTGTTGCTGTCGCTGGCGCGGTCGCAAAAGGTCGACCTGCGCCAGATTTCGATCCTGGCCCTGGTCGAGCAATATCTGCGTTTCATCGACCGGGCGGACCGGATGCAGCTGGAGCTGGCGGCCGATTACCTCGTGATGGCGGCGTGGCTGGCTTATCTCAAATCCTCGCTGCTGCTGCCGCGCCAGCCCGATGAGGAGCCGGACCCCGAGGATATGGCGCTGCGCCTGCAACTCCGGCTGGAGCGGCTGGCGGCGATGCGCGAAGCGGGCGCGCGGTTGATGGCGCGCGACCGGCTGGGCCGCGACGTCTTCCCGCGCGGCGCGCCCGAGGGGCTGGCCGTACAGCGCAAGGCCTTGTGGCAGGCCGAGCTTTACGATCTAATTGCCGCCTATGGCCGGATCAACGCCCGCACGCGGCCGGTGATGCACGTCGTCGCCGATCGTCAGGTGATGACGCTGGAGGCCGCGCTCGAGCGGGTGTCGATGCTGGTCGGCAGCCGGATCGACTGGTCGGCGATCG
Organism: Sphingomonas sanguinis; assembly: GCF_001476905.1. Classification (GTDB taxonomy): domain Bacteria; phylum Pseudomonadota; class Alphaproteobacteria; order Sphingomonadales; family Sphingomonadaceae; genus Sphingomonas; species Sphingomonas sanguinis_B. The sequence goes on from NZ_LDTE01000056.1 coordinate 20,619, forward strand.
AGACCTTCCTGCCGGACGGCAGCGAACGGCTGCGGCGTTCGGCGCTGGCGTCGAGCTTCCTGGCGGTGCTGGAACTGGCGCGCCAGGGCAAGGTCGAGCTGCGTCAGGCCGCGCCTTTTGCTCCGCTGATGATCCGCCAGCCGCTATGAGCGAGATGGACCCGACCGTCCGCGCGGTGGAGGCCGTGCTGTTCGCCTCGCCCGAACCGATGAGCGTGGATTCGATCCGCGCCCATGTCGGAGTCGGCAAGGGCGCCAGCGACATCCGCACCGCGCTGGAGACGCTGGAGGCTCAGTATCGCGGGCGCGGCATCGCGCTGGTCCGGCGTGGCGACCGCTGGCATTTCCAGACCGCGCCCGATCTCGCCCATCTGCTCCGCCGCGATCGTGAGGAAGCGCGACGCCTGTCGCGTGCGGGCATAGAGACGCTGGCGATCATCGCCTATCACGAACCCGTCAGCCGCGCCGAGATCGAGTCGATTCGCGGCGTCGCCATTTCCAAGGGCACGTTGGACGTTCTGATGGAGGCGGGATGGGTGCGCCCCGCCGGGCGGCGCGAGGTGCCGGGGCGGCCGCTCATCTATGCGACGACGCCTGCATTCCTTCAGCATTTCGGGCTGACCAGCAGGCGCGACCTGCCGGGCATCGAGGATTTGCGCGCGGCGGGGCTGCTCGATCCGGTCGATCTGGCGCTGGAGCGCATTGAGGAAGAGGAAGAGCGGCAGGGAGTGGCCGATCGCGACGAGGGCGATTGAGCGCTTTCCTTTGCGTCACGGCCGCGTCACAATGGTCCGTCACGGCTCCTTACCCTCAAGGGGGCCGGATCGCATCGCCGACACCATTGCCGCTGGCGATGCCAAGGCCTAGATAGACAGACAAATTCCAGGAGACGTGCCATGGGCAGCTTCAGCCCGATCCATCTTGTCGTCCTCGCGATCGTCGCGATCCTTCTGCTCGGCGGCGGCCGCTTCTCCAGCCTGATGGGTGACGTGGCCAAGGGCGTGAAGAACTTCAAGAAGGGCATGGCCGAAGAGGACGAGACGCCCGCCAAGCCGTCACCGCGCATCGAAGCGCAGAAGTCGGCCGAGCCCGCCTTCGACCGTGACGGCGAGCGCGTGCGCGACGATCGCTGATCCGGCCCGTCTAGACCCAGTACCGGACCTCCATGTTCAACATCGATTCCAGCGAGTTCTTGCTGGTCGCCATCGTCGCGCTCGTCGTGATCGGTCCCAAGGACCTGCCCAAGGCGATGCGTGTCGTCGGCTATTGGGTGGGCAAGGCGCGCGGCGTGACGCGCCAGTTCCGCCAGGGCTTCGACAATATGGTCCGCGAGGCCGAGCTGGAGGAAATGGAAAAGCGCTGGGCGGCGGAAAATGAGCGCATCATGCGCGAACATGCCGCCGATGCGCCGCCGGTCACGCCGACCGACGGTGCGCATCCGGCTCCGCCTGCGCTGCCCGACCCGGCCCATCCGGCCATGACGGCCGATGCCCCGCATGCCGATCATCATCCGGCCGACCACCAGCCGGACAGCCATGCGGATCATAGCGACCAGCCGGTCATGGTCGAAAAGCCCGTGATCGCGCCCGCCCCGGCGTCCGACCATCCCCATCGCGGGACCGAAGGGGCGGCGTCGTGAGCGAACATGACGAGATCGACGCCAGCCGCGCGCCCCTGCTCGAACATCTGATCGAGCTGCGGCGTCGACTGCTCTACTGCATCGTCGCCATCGCGCTGGCCTTTGGCGTGTCGATGTATTTCTCGGAGTCGATCTTCGGCTTCCTAGCCAAGCCGCTGCTGAAGGCCGGGCAGGGGACGCTGGTCTATACTCAGATCTTCGAGGCGTTTTTCGTCCAGGTGAAGGTGTCGTTCTTCGCCGCGATGATGATCTCCTTCCCGGTGATCGCCAACCAGCTGTGGCAGTTCGTCGCGCCGGGGCTGTACCGCAAGGAAAAGAAGGCGCTGCTGCCCTTCCTGCTGGCGACGCCGGTGCTGTTCCTGATGGGCGCGGCGATGGCCTATTACATCGCCATTCCGATGGCGCTGCACTTCCTGCTGGGCTTTGACGGCATGGTGGGTGGCGTGAAGCGTGAGGCGCTGCCCGCGATCGGCAATTACCTGTCGTTCGTCATGCAGTTCTTGTTCGCCTTTGGTCTGGCCTTCCTGCTGCCGGTGCTGCTGATGCTGCTGGAGCGGGCGGGCATCGTCACCCGCAAGCAGCTGATCGCCTCGCGGCGCTACGCCATCGTCGCAGCGACCGCCATCGCGGCGGTGCTGACCCCGCCGGACCTGATGTCGCAGGTGCTGCTCGCGGTGCCGCTGATCATCCTCTATGAGCTGGCGATCATCGGTATCTGGTTCACCGAACGCTCCCGCGCCAAGCAGGCGGCGATCGAAGAGGACGAGGACGCCGAAGCCGCGGTCTGATAGGAAATTCTGGATTTGCGAAAGGGGGCTCCGGCGGTCGTCAGGGCTCCCTTTTTCATTGGGGCGACGTCCACGTCCAAAACTGTTCCGGGAATAGAAAAGGGCCCCGGCGGATACCGCCAGAGCCCTTTTGCGTGTCAGCCGGGTGAAGGGCTTACTTCGACTTGTCCGCCGTCTTGGCGACGGTGTTGCCAGCCGAGCTGACATCCTTGCCCATACCTTCGACGGTGTTGCAGGCGCTGACCAGCAGTGCACCAGCGACGATCGCCAGACCCATCAGCTTACGCATTCTCTGTCTCCTCTATGAAAACCTTGACGGCCAAATGCGCCAGCGCTGCATTCGTTCCGGCCGTGTCACGGGCGTGCGTGCGCGAGTGGCGAAAAAGATTAAGGCCTGGAAGCGTCACCGGGGGGGGGGAGGGTGGACGCTTCCAGGCCTATGGC
>NZ_LDTE01000057.1 GCF_001476905.1 Sphingomonas sanguinis
TTACCAAGGTGACGACAGTTTTCAGAAACTGTCCATTACGCGACATGCCATCGGCGCTTTATGAAGCGCCGGGCGGCTGGAGCGACTTTATGCTTCGTTTCAGACTTCCGGGTTGAGGATCATGTTTATGCCCCGTTCCCTGCTGACCCTGCCGCTCACGCTGGCACTGGCGGCCAGTGCCGTCGGAGCGCAGGACGTGCCCGCCCCCGCCCCGCAGGCGCAACCGGCGGCCCCCGCCGGGCAGCAACCCGTCGCTGCGCCTGCGAACGGCCAGGAAGGGCTGGTCGTCGATGTCGAGGGCGGCATCTCCGCGCCGATGCCGATCGCCATCCCCGCCATGCCGACCAGCGCGGTGGTGCAGACTCCGGCGGGCACGACCGATGTCGTCGGGCAGCAGCTGTCGCAGATTATCGCCAACGACCTGCGCAATTCGGGGCTCTTCACGCCAATCCCCCCGGCGCAGCTGCGCACCGTATCCTTTCCCGAAGTGACCGCGCCCGCCTTCGACTATTGGAACGGCACTGGCGCGCAGGCGCTGGTCCAGGGCTATGTCCGGGCCAATGGCGACGGCACGCTGACCGTCGGTTGCTATCTGTACGATGTGCTCGCCAAGAGCGAGCTGGCGCGGCAGGGCTTTGTCGTGACGCCGGGCGACTGGCGGCGTGCGGCGCATAAGTGCGCCGACACCATCTATACCAAGCTGACCGGCGAGGGCCCCTATTTCGACAGCCGCGTCGTCTATGTCTCGGAAACCGGGCCGAAGGGTCGCCGGATCAAGCGGTTGGCGATCATGGACCAGGACGGCGCGAACCACCGCTTCCTGACCAACGGCCAGTCGATCGTGCTGACCCCGCGCTTCGCGCCGAACCAGCAGTCGATCGTCTACATGTCCTATGTCGACAAGCGGCCCGCCATCTATGTCTATGACATCGGTTCGGGCCGCCAGCGGCTGGTGGTGCAGAACGCCGCGACGACCTTTGCGCCGCGCTTCTCGCCGGACGGCCGCTGGATTCTGTTCTCGATGGCGCAGGGCGGCAATACCGACATCTACCGCGTGTCGTCGCAAGGGGGCACGCCCCAGCGGCTGACCAACGCGCCGGGTATCGATACCGGCGGCAGCTATTCGCCCGACGGATCGAAGATCGTGTTCGAAAGCGACCGATCGGGCGGGCAGCAGATCTATGTCATGAACGCCGATGGCTCGAACCAGCAGCGGATCAGCTTTGGCGGCGGACGTTACGCGACGCCGGTCTGGAGCCCGCGCGGCGACCTGATCGCCTTTACCAAGCTGGGCGGTGCGTTCCGTATCGGCATCATGAGCCCGTCGGGCGGCGGCGAAAAGCTGCTGACCAACAGCTGGCAGGACGAGGGGCCGAGCTGGTCGCCCAATGGCCGCGTCATCACCTTCCAGCGGACGACGCAAGGCTCGTCGGGCAAGGCGGATGTGTGGATGGTCGACCTGACCGGGGTGAACGAGCGCCGCATTCCGACGCCGCTCGACGGATCGGACCCGGCTTGGGGGCCCCTGCGTCCGTAAGCTGCGTCCATAAGAGATCAGGGGGCAAGTTTCGGGGGCGAAACGAACCTGTAGGGAGTTGAGAGCCGATGACCAAGATCAAGACCACGCTCATCGTCGCCAGCATGGCGATCGCCATGGCCGGTTGCGCCAAGAAGCGGCCCGCCGTCCTGCCGCCCGCGCCGGTCGACCAGACCGCGCCGGTCGATCCCAATGCCGGGGCGAACACCAACCCGGACGGCGCGATCGTGCCCGGCTCAGACGCCGATTTCCGCCGCTCGGTGACGTCGAACACGGTGCATTTCGGCACCGACCAATATGACATCGACCCCGAGGCGCGCGCGATCCTGGACAGCCAGGCGCAGTGGCTGCAGCGTTATCCCAATGTCCGCATCACCATCGAGGGGCATTGCGACGAGCGCGGCACCCGCGAATACAACCTCGCCCTAGGCGATCGCCGGGCGAATGCCGCCAAGAACTATCTGGCGGCGCGCGGCGTGTCGGCCGACCGCATGAACGTCATCAGCTATGGCAAGGAACGCCCGATCGCGCTGGGTTCGGACGAAGCCGCCTGGGCGCAGAACCGCCGCGCGGTGACCGTCGTCCTGAGCTGATCGAAAAAGGCCCGGCGTCCCAAGAGGGAGCCGGGCCTTTTTCTGTTCTTCCCCATTGGAAGGGGAGATTATCCCCGGAACGCGCTGTCCAGCAGCTTGGCCAGCCGCAATCCGCCGCGCTTCACCTGCTCGCGTTCGACCGGAGCCATCGCGCGGATCGCATCCTCGTTCATCACCATGTGCGCCGGCGTCGGCTGGCACGGATCGCTACCCATCGCGGCGGCATAGGCACGCTTGGCGATGGCCCAATTCTCCTGGCTCCAGGCAGTGACGTCGCCCGCCGACTCCCGCCGCCGCTCGGCCGCCGGATAGGTGCGGACCAGCTGGGGCGGCGCGGAGATCGCGCGCTCGGCGAGCAACCCATCCCAGATCGAGTGCAGGTTCAGCCGCGGCGTCGTGTAGACCCCGTAATCGACATGGGTGTCGTTGCCGCCCTTGTCGCTCTTGTCGCCTGCATGCAGCGGCTGGTGCAGGTCGCCGACGAAATGGACCAGGAAGGCGAGCGCCATCACCCGGTCCTTCGGGCTGGCGCGCTTGTCCTTCAGGACGGCGAGCTGGCGCGGAATCTGTGCCGAGACGCAATCCCCTGAGTCGCAGGCCGGGGGCAGGCGGAAGGGCTGGCAGATGTCGATATTCTGATAGTGCCAGCTATAGGCATAGCCGAAGCGCGACTTGCCGTTTTCGTCCTTCAACGGCTTGACGCAATCGGGCCAGACGCTGGCCTCCTCGATTGTCCGCACCGGGCAGGTCGGCGTGTCGAGCTGGACTTGCGCCTTCAGGATCTGGCGGATCTCGGCGCGGGCATGGGGGGTGATGTTGGCCCAGGCGATGGCCGCGACGGTCTCGTGGCCATATTCCCAATAGGCGGCGGCGGGGGAGGCGATGAACAGGCTGGCCGTCAGGCCCGCCAGCATCCCGAGGACAATGCGCAAGTGCTTCATGGGCCGCCTTTTATCCTTCGTCGGCATAGATCGCCACCCGGTGTTCGCCCGCACTGGTCGCGCGGCCGCGATACATGCCCGCGGTCGTCATGCTCCAGGCGATGGCACCGTCGGGCGCAGCGACGATGGTGCCGCCCGTGCCGCCCAGTTCCTTGACCTCCGCCAGCACGGTATCGGCGGCGGTCCGGATATCCTCTGCAGCAAAGCGGCGGCGCGCGGCGATCTCATGGCCGACGCCGACACGGATGAACACCTCGCCCGATCCGGTGCACGACACCGCGCAGGCCCGGTTATCGGCATAGGTGCCCGCGCCGATCAGCGGTGAATCGCCGATCCGGCCCCAGCGCTTGCCCGTCACGCCCCCGGTCGAGGTCGCGGCGGCGACATGGCCCTGGGCATCGCAGGCGACCGCGCCGACCGTGCCGTATTTCATATCGCTATCGAACGCTTCCGCACCCGCCGAGAGAAGCTCGTCCAGCTGGCGGCGGCGCTCGTCGGTGTGGAACCAGCTGGGGTCGACCTGCTCCAGCCCCTGTTCGACGGAGAAGCGATCGGCCCCCGCCCCGGCGAGCAGGACATGCGGGCTCGCCTCCATCACCTGGCGAGCGAGCGACACCGGGTTGCGGGTGCGCGTGACGCCCGCCACAGACCCCGCGCACCGGTCGCGCCCGTCCATGATCGCGGCGTCGAGCTCGTTCGTCCCCTCGCGCGTGAAGCAGGCCCCGCGCCCGGCGTTGAAATGCGGATCGTCCTCCAGCACGCGTACCGCCGCCTCGACCGCGTCCAGTGCGGTGCCACCCTCCGCCAACACCGCCGACCCGGCCTTCAGTGCGGCGTCCAGACCGGCGCGCGCACCCGCATCCTGTTCGGGCGTCAGCACCTCGCGGGTGATCCGGCCCGCGCCGCCATGGATGACCAGCGACCAGGAAACGGACATGCGCGAAACTCCAACAGGGGCAGGGGAAACTCCCGCGCCCCTATCAGATCGCAGCCTTGCTGCCATCCCCCGGCCGCAGCCCGATCAGCGGCCGCAGCCAGCGCACCTCGCGCCCCACCCGATAAAAGACCCAGCACCCCGCCACCGTCGCGGCGACCAGGATCAGCGCATCGACCCAGAGCGGCAGGCCCGAACGCCGCAGTGCCAGCGCCACCAGAATGATGATGGTCTGGTGGATCAGATAGAAAGGGAACACCGCTTCGGTCAGCGTGCGCCGCCAGGGATGGTCGCGATTCCAGAAGCGCTCGGCGATGCCGATCAACGCGACGACCGCCATCCAGCCCTGCACCGCCCGCGCGCCCGCGAACAGGATACCCAAGCCCGCCGGGGCGCCCATCAGTCCCGGCCAGCGCCATTCCAACCCGGCGGCCACGGCGTAGCTGGCGAGCGCAATGACGCCCGCGACCGCCCAGCCGCGCCGGAAGCTGTCGAGCACCCGCTCCGACCCCGCCATGCCGAAGCCGAACAGCAGCGCGGGGAAATAAATGGCATGGGCCAGCCAGTCGCCGAGCAGCGCATGCGTCTCCGACTGGCCGGGGAAGAATCGGATATCGATCAACAACAGCGCGACCACGGGGATCACCGCGCCGCCCCAGCCGCCCAGCACCCGGTCGAACAGTCCTTGTGCCGCGCCTGCCCAGCGGTGCCCGATCGCCAGCATCAGCGCGACCGCCATGGTATAGACCCACAGATAGCCGACGAACCACAGATGGTTCCAGGCGGGCGTCGGGACCACGCCGCCGATCGCACGAAAGCTCAGCCAGTCATGTGTCCAGAAATGGAGATAGGACCCGGCATAGCCATATTTGCTGGCCAGCTCCGCCCAGATTTGCGGCGGCACCAGCACCGCGATGCCGAAGGCCAGCGGCACCAGCAGCCGGATGCTGCGCCCGCGCGCGAAGCTCAGGATCGAGGGATGGCGCACCGCCAGCGCGCGGGTCGCATAGCCCGATACGACGAACAGCAGCATCAGCCGCCACGGATTGCTCGCCAGCATCGGGATCGCGACCCAGGGCTCGCTGGCGAGCTGCACATGGAAGCCCCAGGGCACGAAGACCATGCCGATATGATAGAGGATCAGGATGGCGAACGCGCCGATCCGCAGCCAGTCGAGACCATAATGACGGGGGATGGGAGCGGCAGCGGTCATGGAACGATCATTCTGGGGCGTCTGGTACAGCACTGACTTTGAACCGCAACGCGCTTGCGCGTATATAGGGCCCATGTCCATTCGTCCCTGGCGTGATATCGCCCGCCGCCAAAGCCGTCAGATCATGGTGGGCAACGTGCCCGTGGGCGGCGACGCCCCCGTCACCGTGCAGACCATGACCAACACGCCGACCAGTGATCCGGTCGCCACGATCAACCAGATCCGGCGCTGCGAAGAGGCGGGGGCGGACATCATCCGCGTCTCCTGCCCCGACACCGACTCAACCGCGGCGCTGGCCAAGATCACCAAGGCGGCGCGCGTGCCGATCGTCGCGGACATCCATTTCCATTACAAGCGCGCACTGGAAGCCGCCGATGCGGGGGCGGCCTGCCTGCGCATCAATCCGGGCAATATAGGCTCGTCCGAGCGCGTCGCCGAAGTCGTGCGCGCCGCCAAGGCCAATGGCTGTGCCATCCGCATCGGCGTGAATGCCGGAAGCCTCGAGAAGGACCTGCTGGAGAAGTACGGCGAACCGTGCCCTGAGGCGCTGGTCGAATCGGCGCTCGACCATATCAAGCTGCTCCAGGACCATGATTTCCACGAATATAAGGTCGCGGTGAAGGCGTCCGACGTCTTCCTGGCGGTCGCGGCCTATCAGGGGCTGGCCGAGGCGACCGACTGCCCGTTGCACCTGGGCATCACCGAGGCGGGCGGGCTGATCGGCGGGACGGTCAAGTCGTCGATCGGCATCGGCTCGCTCCTCTGGTTCGGGATCGGCGACACGATCCGCGTCTCGCTCTCGGCCGAGCCGGAGGAAGAGGTGCGCGTCGGCTTCGAAATCCTGAAGGCGCTGGGCATCCGCAATCGTGGCGTGCGCGTCGTGTCCTGCCCGTCCTGCGCGCGGCAAGGCTTCGACGTGATCCGCACTGTGCAGGTGCTGGAGGAACGGCTCCAGCATATCCGCACGCCGATGTCGCTGTCGGTGCTGGGCTGCGTCGTGAACGGCCCCGGCGAAGCGCGCGAGACCGATATCGGCGTGACCGGCGGCGGCAACGGCAAGCACATGGTCTATCTGTCGGGCCTGACCGACCACACGGTCGAGGATGCCGATATGGTCGAGCATATCGTCAAGCTCGTGGAGGCGAAGGCGGCGGAGCTGGAAGCGGCGGATGTCGCCAAGGCGGCGATCGCGGCGGAGTGATGCGGGGGGCGGGGGACCGTTAAGGTCCATCGCTCCACCCCGGCGAAGGAGGGGCGAAGCTGGCAAGGCGCGCTCCACTTGCCAACAGGATGACGGCGCTGGCACCGACGCGGCATGACCGACCCCCGCATCATCCGCATCGCCGCCGCCCTGATCGAAGATGGGACGGGGCGTATCCTCCTCGTCCGCAAGGCGGGTACGCACGCCTTCATGCAGGCGGGCGGCAAGATCGAACCCGGCGAGACCCCCGTAGCGGCGCTGATCCGCGAACTGGACGAGGAAATCGGGCTGTCGGTCGCCGAATCGCAGCTGCATCCGATCGGCCGATTCTCGGCGCCTGCGGCCCATGAGCCGGACCACCGGGTCGACGCGCATGTCTTTCATCTGCGCACCGACCGCCAGCCTGTGCCCGCCGCCGAAATCGCCGAGGCCCTGTGGTCGATCCGGCGCAGGTCGACAGGATGCCGCTTGCGCCGCTGACCCGCGCATATATCCTGCCCGCATGGCGGGATAATGCGGGGGCGCGGATATGACGGTGAGAGCGGTGATCGCAATAGGCCTGGCCCTGACCATCACCGGCTGCGCGACGGTGCCGACGGGCAAACCCCTTCTGACCAAGCGGGCCTTTCACCGCATCGCCAGGCAATGCGGGGTCACGCCGACCGAGTTCAAGACCGCGCGCGGCGGCCTGCCCTATGTCCGTTTCGTCTACCGCGACGCGGCGCAGGGAAGCGATGTCCGGGCGGCCCCCAGCGTGGAATGCGTCGGTGCCGCGCTGAAGGCGTATCGCTACGAATATTATGGTCCAGACGCCGACCCGCCCAAGCCCGACGCATGATTATAGCCGCAACCCCAGCCGCAGCCCCGCACCGACATCCGGCGCGCCCTTGCTGACCCCGGCGCTGCCCTGGACGCCCAGCGACAGGCGCTGCGACAGGGCGGTGTCGAGCCCGGCGCCGATCTCCTGCCGGTCGGCGACCTGATCGCTGACCCGCGAGGCGTAATTATACGACACGCTGACCTCGCTCGCCTTGCCGATCCCGACCGCGATACCGCCGCGCGCGCTGGTCACGTCGCGCAAGCTATAGCTATCGGGCTGGCCGACGAAGGTGTGGCCCACGGCCGCGAAGGGCGTGACCTTGCCCGGCACCGCCGCTTCCGCGACGACCGAATAATCCGCCTTGCCCGTGCCCAGCCCTTGCGAGGCGGAGGCGGTGGGCAGCTTCGCGCTGCCGGTCAGGGACAGGGCCAGTTGATGGCGGCGCGGCGGCACGAGCTGTACCGAGGCGCCGACCACCGCATCGCCCAGCCCGCTGCGCTTGACGCGGGTGGCGGGTTTGGTGGGATCGACGAAGATCGGCAGGCCCAGCGGCCCGCCCGGCGCGATCACGTTGCCCGGCGCGTCGACCTGCACATAGGGCAAGGCCGCGAACACCGTCACCCGCTTGTGCTTGGCGCGCAGCGTGGCGGTGGAGCTGGCGCTGCGGACCGTCTGGTTCGTGCCGTATTGGCCCGACGCATAGTCCGCCCCGACCGAGGCGGTCACCTGCGCCCCGGCGGGGGTGGCGAGCATCATGGTCAGGCCGGTGGCGGCGAGGAGCGTCTTCATACCCTTTGTCCCTTGGTGTCGGTGTCTGAAGGGGCAACGGATGCGAGGGTGGGTTTCATCCCCGAAAATCTTCCCCGGCACGGGGAGGGGGGCCATGCGCAGCATGGTGGAGGGGTGTGCCCCTGGGAGACATCCCGTGAGGAAACCCCTCTCCGTCAGGCCTGCGGCCTGCCACCTCCCCGCGAGCGGGGAGGATTGCCTTCTCGCCTTTCCCCTCCACCCCCGGTATCGCCACCGGCATGAGCGCACGTACGTCCCCCGTCATCGCCTTCGGCGCGGCCGCGCTGGGTATTGCGATCTATTCGGTGATGGACACGCTGATGAAGCGGCTGTCGATCGACAGTGGGGCCTATAGCGCGGTGCTCTGGCGGTCTTGGGTCGGGGTGGCGATGACCGGTGCGCTGTTCCTGGGCCGGGGCGGGCGCTGGCCGGGGCGCGAGGCGCTGACCCTGCATATCGCGCGCGGGGCGACGGGCGGCGCGTCGGTGGTGCTGTTCTTCTGGGGGCTGGCGCGGGTGCCGATGGCGCAGAGCATCGCGCTGACCTTCCTGGCGCCGCTGATCGCCTTGTTCCTGGCCGCCTTTGCGCTGGGCGAGACGATCCGGCGCGCCGCGATCTATGGTTCGCTGGTCGCGGGGGCGGGCGTGCTGGTAATCGCGAGCGGCGAGGTGCAGGCGCAGGCCTCGACCCAAGTCGTGCTGGGTTCGCTGGCCATACTGGTCGCCTCGATCCTCTATGCGGTCAGCCTGGTGCTGCTCCGGCGACAGGCGCAGGTTGCGGGCCCGTCCGAGGTCGCGCTGTTCACCATGCTGGTCATCGCGGTGCTGATGACGCCCGCCGCGCCCTTCGTCTCGGGCTGGCCCGCCGTGCAGCAATGGCCGAGCATCGTCATCGCGGCGGCGCTGGGCAGCCTGTCCGCGCTGCTGCTCGCCTGGGCCTATGCGCGGGCGGAGGCGCAGATTTTGGCGCCGGTCGAATATACCGCCTTCGTCTGGGCGGCGTGCCTGGGCTATGCGGTGTTCGGCGAGCATGTGTCGCCCTTCACGCTGGTCGGGGCGGCGCTCATCATCGGCGGGTGCGTGGTGGCGGTGCGCCAACCCGCGCCAGGGCCGCAAAGCGAGGCAGGATTATGAGCATCACCCTCCGCGCGGCAGAGCCTGCCGACACCGCCACCATCCTGGGCTTCGTCCGCGAACTGGCGGCGTTCGAGCGCGAGCCCGATGCCGTCGTCGCCACCGAGCCGATGCTGGCCGCAGCGCTGTTCGGCCCGCGCCCGGCGGCCGAGGCCATCATCGCCGAGCGCGACGGGCAGGCGGTCGGCTTTGCCCTGTTCTTCGCCAATTTCTCGACCTGGACCGGGCGGCAGGGTCTGTATCTGGAGGACCTGTACGTCACGCCCGCCGCGCGCGGGGCGGGCGTGGGCAAGGCATTGCTGATCCATCTGGCCGGAATCGCGCGGGATCGTGGCTGGGCGCGGTTCGAGTGGTCGGTGCTCGACTGGAACACGCCCGCGGTGGAATTCTACCGCGCGATGGGCGCGCAGGCGATGGACGAATGGACCGTGCAGCGGGTTTCGGGTGAGGATTTGGAGAGGTTGGCCGGGCGGTAGTGAGAGGAGAGAAAAGGGTCGCGCAGAGGCGCGGAGGGCGCAGAGGTGGTGGACCTCGAGGTGAGCCTCATTCTTTATCTTTGGCTGAGGAAGTAGGGATTCTGTCAGCGGCAGGCGAGCCACCTCCGCGTTCTCCGCGCCTCCGCGCGAACAATCTCTTTCTAACCTCGGGGACCCCCGCTCCGTTCAGCCTGAGCGTCTTCGAGGGCCACGGGAAACCCTCTCCTCAAGCTCCGGGATGGCCCTCCCCCAACCCCTCCCGCCTGCGGGAGGGGAGAAAGGAGGCAACAAAAAACGCCCCGGTGCGGGGGGGCACCGAGGCGTTTTTCAATCCGAAACCGGAAAGCTTATTCGCGGCCGGGCACGTCGTGGTCGTGCGGCTCTTCGCCCTTGGCCTTGGCGTCCTCGTAACGCTCGATCGCCTCGACGACGATGCGGCGGGCTTCGTCGCGGTCGCCCCAGGTGCCGATACGCACCCACTTCTTCTTCTCCAGGTCCTTGTAATGGGTGAAGAAGTGCTCGATCTGCTGGAACACGATTTCGGGCAGGTCGTCGCGGCCGCCGACATTCGAGTAATAGGGGAAGGTCGAGTCGACCGGCACGCAGACCAGCTTCTCGTCGCCGCCGGCTTCGTCTTCCAGGTTCAGCACGGCGATCGGACGCGCGCGGACGACGCAGCCCGGGATGAACGGCGTGCGCGACACGACCAGCGCGTCGAGCGGATCGCCATCGGGGCTCAGCGTGTGCGGCACGAAGCCGTAATTGGCCGGGTAGCGCATCGGGGTATGCAGGATGCGGTCGACGAAGAGGGCGCCCGACGCCTTGTCGAATTCATACTTCACGGGCTCGCCGCCGGTCGGCACTTCGATCACGACGTTGATGTCGTCGGGCGGGCTCTTGCCGACGGGGATAAGGTCGATGCGCATCGAAACGGTCTTTCTTGCCTGGATGCCGGATGAGTTCCGGTGGAAAAACAATGGCGGGCGCGATAGCGCAACCCGCCATGTCCTGTCGATAGATGTCGGTCGGTCCGGGCTCAGCGCGCCGTCAGCAGACGATCGAGCCCCGTCTCGCCGGTGCCGACCTTTTCCAGACGCGGATAGCGCGGGCCGCCGCTATAGTTGAGCGTCACTTCGCGGAACCGATCCTGGTTCTTTATCACCAGCTTGACCGGCGTCTTCGGGTCCTTGGCGGCGACGATCGCGGCCTTCAGCCGATCGCCCGAATAGCTTTCGCCGTTCACCGCCTGGATTTGCGTGCCGACATCGATGCCCGCCTTGAACGCCGGACTGTCCCAAATTGAACTGGTGACTTCGCCGCTGTTCGCCACCGTCATGCCCAGCGAATAGCTGACATTGGTGCTGCCCTTCTCGCCCTGCTTGAAGGTGGCGGTCGGCGTGTCGGTATAGACCAGCTTATAGCCGTTCATGGCAAAGCCCTGGATCGGCGCGGGCTTGCCCGTCTCAGTGATCCGCTGGCGCAGGAAGCCCGCCCAGTCATAGGGGACGATCTTGTTCAGCGTCTCGGCCACGTCGTTGAAGGTGTAGGTCACCTCGCCCCAGTCGCCGTTGCGGATGCCGAAGAAGGCGTGGGCGAAATCGTCGATCGACTTGGCGCCGTTCGACTTCTGGCGGAGCATCGCATCGACCTCCATCCAGACCATCAGGCCCTCGTTGTAATAATCCTCCGACCGCTGCCAGCTGGTCCAGCCCTTGGGCTTGCGCGACGAGATGATGGGGTCGTTGGTGGTGTCGACCAGATTGCGCCACTGCCGCGCGGGCGCGGTGTCGTAGAGCGCGAGGATCGAGGCATATTGGTCCAGCGTATCCTGCTTCGATACCATGCCCGACCGGGCCTGGAGCACATAGCCCCAGAATTGCGTCTGGCCCTCATAGACCCAAAGCAGCGAATCGCGCATCGGCGTGCGGTAATCGGGAGTCCACAGGTCCGCGCCGCGCCGGAACTTGCCGTCCCAGCTGTGCGTGAACTCGTGCGGCAGCAGGTTGCGGCGGCCCGGCCCGGCGTCCCATTCGGTGAAGTAACCCGGCGTCACGCCGTTTTCGGACGAGCGGTGATGCTCCAGGCCGATGCCGCCCAGCTGGTCGCTGATCGACAGCAGGAACTCATAATGATCGTAATGCTGCGCGCCGAAGGCCTTCACCGCCTGGTCGACCAGCCGCTGGTGCGCGGCGATCTGCTCGGGCTTGGCGTTCAGCTCGGCGGCGTTGTCGGCAAAGACGTTCAGGTTCACGCGCGGGGTCAGCGGGAAGACCTTGCCATACTTGCCCGCCAGGATCGGCGAGTCGACCAGGATCTCGTAATTGGTCGTATCGTACGTGTAGGTCGACCCCGACGCCTTGGCCGGGACCGCGCCCGCCGCCGTCCAGCCGGCCGGGAAGGTCGCCGTCATCTGGATCGGGATCTGGCGGGTATAATAGCCCGCCGGATAGAGGCTGACCGAATTGGGCTGCAGCGAGATCATCGTCGGCGTGACGGCGATGCGGCCCTGGTCGGGCTTGGTCGCCGACAGGAACTGGAACTCCAGGTCCAGCTGCTGCGCGCCCGATGGCACGTCGATATGGAAGGCGAAGACGTCGACCGGATCGCGCGTCCAGGGCAGGATGCGGCCGTTCGCCTTGATGACCAGGCCCGCCAGCTTCTCGATCTCGCCGCGCGGGGAATGGGCGCCGGGCAGCCATTTCGGGAAGAGCAGTGCCATCGGCCCCGCCTTGGCGACGGGGATGGTTTCCTTCACGCGAAAGATGCCGCGATCCGTGTCGGTGGCATCGACGACCAGCTTGATCGTGCCCGGATAGGGGGTGTCGACCGCATCGGGGATGGTGTTGACGAAGGGTTCTTGCGCGGCCGGGGCGGAATTGCCCGGCGGAACCTGCGCCACGGCCGCAGCGGTGGAGGCGAGCAGCGAGGCGACAAAGACAGAACGAAGCGCGGAACGGATCATGGAGAGCCTTTTGCGGCGAAAGGAGATGCGGGCAGGTTAGGCACCCGATAGGCCAGTCGTCCAGACCCTTTTGGGCAATGCCCTACCCGGACCCGCCGCCCAGCACGTTCACCGTGAAGGCGATGACGCCCAGGTTGAAGATGAACGCCGCCAGGCACTGCCCCGTCACCACGCGGCGCATCCGGCGCGACGCGATCGACACGTCCGACGTCTGGAAGGTCATGCCCAGCGTCACCGAGAAATACAGGAAATCCCAATAGTCCGGCTCTGCCGTGTCGGGGAATTGCAGTCCGCCCGCATCGCCCCCGGCCTTGTCCTTGTCGCCAGCGCTGTAGAACAGGTGCGCATAATGCAGCGCATAGACGATGTTGGAGAACAGCCAGGCGAGGATCAGTGTCGTGACGACCAGCGCGATGGTGACCATATTGCTCCGCCCCCGCAACTCGCCGCCGACCGCGACCAGCACGACGAACAGCACGATCCCGCAAAAGACGAGAAGGACGGCGCGATTGGCGTCGTTGCGCGCAGCCCGGCGGCGCATCTTCGCGGCCTGTCCCTGCCGCAGCAGGGGAATGAGCGATCCGATGAACAGCAGCGCGGCGGCATCGAACCCGGTCAGGATACCCCGCGTCATCCCGACATGCGGGGACAGCAGGGCACTCGCCACGATCAGGACCGCCGCAAAGGCCAGGAATCGCGGCGGCGCGATCCGGTCACCAATACGGGTTTGCAGGCGCTGCCAGCGGGTGGTGGTCATGGATATCTCAACCCCCAGTCGCATGTTTCAGAGTCAGCATCGATCTGAGTTCCCTTAATGGTGGAAATACACGCCGGGGCTATGGGGGCGATCATCCGGGAGCGGATATCCCGTCCAATGCGTGATCAGCTTCGATCCTTGCTTCGACAAGGTGAACAGGGAGTCGCCGACATGATAGACGGCGTTGCCATATTTGTCTTCGAGTTGGCCGTTGCCATAGCTCTTGAAACGGACGTCTAGCGTATCCCCCGACATTAGGGTCGTGCAGACGATATCCTCATCCGTCTGGAAACCTTCCGCTTGGAAATGGCATGTCGATCGGTCGAGCGTCAGGGTATAGGTGACCACGATCGGCGATCCGCCCACCGTCGCACCACCGGCGAACTCATAGACATAGCGGCCTTTCCAGGGCAATGGGTCGACGGCCGCTGTCGCCGGTTGGTCCGCTAGGTTAGGGCTGAGCGATGCAGCGCTCGGTTGTTGGCCGCAAGCCGCTGAGGCCAGCAACACACCGGACAACGAGAAGGCCAGAACGACTCGCTTCAAGCTGGCAGTCATTCCTCTATCTCCCAGTCGATATTCATCGAGGTTGAGCTCTACAGCGGTTTTGCCAACGCCATGGAATGCTTCGCACGTCGATATGTCTGCAAAAGCAGGGCCGGTCATCGCGGTTTCTTGCGTTAGGTAAGCGCCCACCACCGGCGAGCATGTCAGCATATCCCACCCCTCATAACGCCGCGCTGATCATCATCGATATGATCAACGACCTCGATTTCGAGGGTGGGAAGCCCCGGCCGCGCGCTGATCGCCGCGCTGGCTCCGCGCGACGGCGACTATTTCCTCGTGAAGCCGCAATTTTCGGGCTTCTACGCGACCAACCTGCCGGTGCTGCTGCCGCAACTGGGCGTCAGCCGCGTCATCCTGACCGGGGTGGCGGCGGATATCTGCGTGCTGTTCACTGCGGCCGACGCGCATATGCGCGCGTACAACTTGTGGGTGCCGGGCGATACGGTGGCGAGCGAGAGCGAGGATCATCGCCGCTGGGCGCTGGCGATCATGCGGCACAGCATGGCGGCCGAAACCCGGCCCACGACCGAATTGACGCTGACCGACTGGTTGTCCCGCGACCGGTGATCGCACTCTAGCGCACGGGGCTTCGCTACCTTAGATAGCGCCACCTCTATGGCACGGATCGAAACCCCCAAGCGCGTGCGCGGCACGCAGGACATCTTCGGCGACGAACAGCGCCGCTTTGCGCAGGTGCTCGCCACCTTCGAGCATGTCCACGGCCTCTACGCCTTTCAGCGGCTCGACCTGCCGGTGTTCGAGGATACGCAAGTATTCGCCCGCTCGATCGGCGAGACGACCGATGTCGTGTCGAAGGAAATGTACACCTTCCCCGATCGCGGCGGCGACCTGCTGACCCTGCGGCCCGAATTCACCGCCGGGATCGCGCGCGCCTATCTGACCGAGGGGTGGCAGCAATATGCGCCGCTCAAGCTCGTCACCTCGGGCGCGGTGTTCCGGTACGAGCGGCCGCAAAAGGGGCGGTATCGCCAGTTCCACCAGATCGACGCCGAGATCCTGGGCGCGGCCGAACCGGCGGCGGATGTCGAGCTGCTGGTCATGGCCGACCAGTTGCTGCGCGAACTGGGCATCGCCGAGGGCGTGACGCTGCAGCTCAACACGTTGGGCGATGCCGCGACGCGCGATGCCTGGCGCGACGCGCTGGTCGCGCATTTCGAGGCGCACCGGGATCAGCTGTCCGAGGACAGCCTGGTGAGGCTGGAGAAGAATCCGCTGCGTATCCTCGATTCCAAGGACCCGCGCGACCGGCCGATCGCCGACGCCGCGCCGGATATCGACGCCTATCTGACGCCTGAAGCACGCGCCTTTTTCGAGGCGGTGACGGCGGGGCTGGACGCGGCGGGCGTTGCCTGGACGCGCAATGCGCGGCTGGTTCGGGGTCTCGATTATTATCGCCACACCGCGTTCGAGTTCGTGACCGATCGGCTGGGCTCGCAAGGGACCGTGCTGGCGGGTGGCCGCTATGACGGGCTGATCGAGTCGCTGGGTGGCCCCGCGACGGCGGGCGTGGGCTGGGCGGCGGGTGTCGAGCGGCTGGCGATGCTGCTCGACGAACCAAAGAAAGATTATTTTACGGTCGCAGTTATACCAAGCTCACGTGATCAAGAAAATCGGGCCATTCAAGCTATTAAGCGCTTGAGGGATGCCGGATTGAGGTGTTCAATGGCGTACCGAGGCAGCGTAAAAAGACGCAGCGAGATCGCGCGAAAAGAAAATGCCGAAGTGCGACTGTTTATTGGTGCGCTCGGTTCGCCGAATGAGATTTCAATTAGCTTCTACGAGACTGACTTCAGAAATTTTGAGCAAGATGAAGTTGCTCGAAGGATTATGGATATTCTTAGATCAGAATTTCCGTCGCGGATTGGAACAGCAGGTTATAATAAGCCGTGAAGACCATCTCGGCGGAGCGCATCGCGCAGATCGAGGCGCGACGCGACGAATTGCAGGCGATGATGGCGACCGGCGATCTTCCCTCGGACCGCTTCGTCGCGGTGTCGAAGGAATATGCCGAGCTGGAGCCGGTCGCCAACGCCGCCGCCGAGGTGCGCCGGTTGCGGCAGGAGGCCGACAGCCTGGCGTTCATGACGCAGGATGGCGATGACGAGCTGCGCGAGCTGGCGGCGGAGGAACTCCACGCCAACCGCAACGCGCTGGCGGCGGCGGATCGTCACCTGGCGCTCGCGCTGCTGCCCCGCGACGCCGCCGACGAACGCGCCGCGATGCTGGAAATCCGGGCCGGGACCGGCGGCGACGAGGCGGCGCTCTTCGCGGGCGACCTGTTCCGCATGTACCAGCGCTATGCCGAGCGGCAGGGCTGGCGGGTCGAGGTCATCTCCGCCTCGGTGCCCGATACCGGCGGTTACAAGGAAGTCGTCGCGTCGGTCGCGGGCGCGGGGGTGTTCGCCAAGCTGAAGTTTGAATCCGGCGTCCACCGCGTCCAGCGCGTGCCGGTCACCGAATCGGGCGGGCGTATCCACACCTCGGCGGCGACCGTTGCGGTGCTTCCGGAAGCGGAGGAGGTCGATCTCCAGATCGACGACAGGGATCTGCGCATCGACATCTATCGCTCGTCGGGCGCGGGCGGGCAGCACGTCAACACGACCGACTCGGCGATCCGCATCACCCATATCCCGACCGGGCTGGTCGTGATCCAGCAGGACGAACGCTCGCAGCACAAGAACCGCGCCAAGGCGATGAAGGTGCTGCGCACCCGCCTGTACGAGGCCGAGCGTGAGCGGCTGGCGGCGGAACGCGCGGGCACGCGGCGGTCGCAGGTCGGCTCGGGCGATCGGTCGGAGCGGATACGGACGTATAACTTCCCGCAGGGCCGCGTGACCGACCACCGCATCAACCTGACCCTCCATCGTCTGCCGGAGATTCTGGAAGGCGAGCTGGACGAACTGATCGGCGCGCTGCTGGCGGAGGATGAAGCCGAACGGCTCGCGGCGCTTGATGGCTGATATTCGCGCGGAGACGCGGAGACGCGGAGCGGCCCAGCCCGCTGCGCCGCAGGCCCTTCATCTCCGCCGTTTGAAGGCGCCCAGGCGTTGCCCCATGCCGGACATCTCCGCGCCTCCGCGCCTCCGCGCGAACCAATTTCTTCTCATGTCCGGCATGCGCCGGGGTGAGACGGCGGCGTGACCGACGCCCGTACCGCGCTCGCGCGGGCTGCCGAGCGTTTTACTTTCTCCCCCACCGCGCGGCTCGACGCGGAATTGCTGCTCGCCCATGCCCTGGGGATCGAGCGCACCGCGTTGCTGCTCGACCTGAGTCGGCCCGCCCCCGACAGCTTCTGGCCGCTGGTCGAGCGCCGAGCCGCCCAAGAGCCGGTCGCCTATATCACCGGCACGCGCGGCTTCTGGACGCTCGACCTGATGGTCGGACCCGGCGCGCTGGTGCCTCGCGTCGATAGCGAGACACTGGTCGACGCCGCCCTCCGGCACTTCAGGGGACGTGCCCCCGCCACCCTGCTCGACCTGGGCACGGGGCCGGGCACGTTGCTGCTCGCGCTTCTCGACGAGTGGCGTGAGACGAAGGGGCTGGGCGTCGACCGTTCCCCGCACGCGCTGCAATACGCCATCGCCAACGCCGCGGCCTGTGGCCTGGCCGATCGGGCGCGGTTCGTGTGTGGCGACTGGGCGGCGGCGCTGGCGGGGTCGTTCGACTGCATCGTCACCAACCCGCCCTATATCGGTACGGCGGAGCCGCTCTCGCCCGAGGTGCGCGATTACGAGCCAGGCAGCGCCTTGTTCGCCGGGCCGGACGGGCTGGACGATTACCGGCTGCTCGCCCCCGAACTGCGCCGCCTGCTCGCGCCCGGCGGGGCGGCGGTGGTCGAGATCGGGCATGAGCAGGCCGCGTCGGTCACCGCCCTGCTGGAGGCAGAAGGTTTCGCTGTCACTCTGCACCGCGATCTGGGCGGACGGCCGCGCGCGCTGCTGGCGCATTGAACATTCGCGGACCATGCCCCATATTTCACTTGAAGGACATAGGTCTGACCCGCTAGAGCGGGCGCAGGGGCACGCGAACATCGGCACTGTCACCGTTTTTCGGGGCACCGTTCTTTCGGAGTCGATGCTTCGGGCCGATGCCCATACCCTTCGTCATGTAGTCGCTGCTGTCCGGCGGCCGTGGCAGCGCCCGACATCGGGTGCGACAGCTTCGCATCGCGCGAACCGCGCGCGGTGTCGGGAAAAGTGGACCTTGTTGGTTTGACGACTAAGGACGAACAGCTTGATCAATAATCGGCAGGCCGGCCGCCGTCGCGGTCGTGGCGGCAACAATAATGGTGGGCAGCGTCCGGGCGGCAATCCCGGCCGTTCCGACAATGGCAATCGCATCGACAACCGCGCGCGCGGCAATGCCAGCCAGCTGTACGAGAAGTACAAGAATCTGGCGACCGAGGCGCAGCGTCAGGGCGACCGGGTCAACACCGAATATTACTGGCAGTTCGCCGATCACTATTTCCGGGTGCTGAGCGAAACCCGCTCGCGCTTCGAGGAGCAGAATCAGCGTCGCCAGCGCGAGGAATCGCGCGACGACCAGTATGACGACGGCTTCGACAACGACGCCGAGGATTATGGCGACGAGGGCGATCCCATCCGCCCCGGCGAGCAGCAGGGCGAGGCCGAGCAGCCGCGCCGCGAGCGTCAGCCCCGGGAAAATCCGCAGCGCGAAACCTATGCTCGGGACAACCAGTCTCGCGACGCTCAGCAGCGTGACGAGCGTCCGCGTCGTGATCGCGAGGATCGCCCGCGTCGCGACTATCGCGAAGACCGTCGCCCTGTCCGCGCCGAACAGGCCGTCCAGGCGGAGGATGCGCAGCCCGTGGCCGCCGCTCCTGCGGTGACGGCGCCGATGGCGACGGTGGACACCGCCGCCCCCCAGGCCGCGGAGGAAGCCCCCCGTCGTCGCGGTCGTCCGCGTCGCGAGCGGCCTGCCGAGGTGCAGGATGCGGGCGAAACGACCGGCTTCGACGCCGATCGCCTGCCCCCGGCCCTGAGCGCCGCGCCCGAGGCGGAAGCGGCCCCCGAGGAAAAGCCGCGCCGTCGCCGCGTCCGCGCGGCCGCCCCGGTCGAGCCGGAGGCGGCGGCGGGCTGATCCGCTCCGCTCGCTTCGGATGAGAAAAGGACCGGCCTTTCGCCTCGTGGCGGAGGGCCGGTTTTTTATGGCCGGCGGTCGACATCCTCGTCATGCCCGGTGCCCGAGCTGAGAAAGACCAGCCCCATCAGCGCGCCGGTCAGCATCACCATGCCCCCGATTCCGCCGATCACCCCCAGCATCGTCACCGCGTTCAGCGGGCCATAGACCTGCGCCAGCGCAACCATCGCAAAGGCGACCGCCACGGCGGCGGCGACGGTCATCCACGCCATCATCGCCCGAAACCGCGCCCAGGCGAAGGCCGCCTGGTCTGGATCGTCGAGTCCGGGTGGGGGAGGGGTCATCGCCAGACTATGAGCGCCCGTCGCCCGCGCGGCAACCCGCCCGGGTGTTCAGGTCTGGGGGACGCCGCGGCGCATCGGTCGCTTCGACCAGAGTCCGTGCAGGATCGCGTTGATCTCCACCCGGATCGGATGGCGCAGCGCATAGACGACGACCAGCCAGGCCAGCACCCCGGCGCCCGCACTCAGGCTCAGCAGCCCAAAGCCGACGGCGGACGGGCCTGCGACCCAGCGATAGACCGCGAGCAGCGGCGCGACCGTCGCCAGCGTCGCGACCAGGCTCTGCGCATAGATGACCAGCATCGGCCGCCAGGCGAACCCGGTCAGCGGCTTCATCAGTCCGGCATAAAGGGCGAACCAGATCACGCCGTAGAAGAGTCGCGAGATCGCGGCCCATTCCAGGCTGACCATCGCGGCCAGGATCAGCAGGCCGATGGACAGCGTCGTGTCGATCGCATTGACCAGCATCAGCCGCCGGATCTTGCCCAGCAGGATCGGCAGCTCGAAATGCAGCGGCACGGCGGCGAAGAAAATCTGCCCCAGCGCGATCCAGGTCAGCAGCGGCGCCACCCCCGCCCAGCGCGGGCCATAGAGCATCAGCACGATCGGCGTCGCGGCGACGGCCAGGAAGCTCATCGCCGGCCAGGTCACGCCGCTATAGGCCGCGACCACTCGCTGATAGGGGGCGGCCAGTTCCGCGCCCGCATCGCGCAACCGGGCAAAGGCGGGATAGAAAACGCCGTCGACCGCCCCGCTGACCAGCATCTGCAATTGCGCACCCAGGCTGGAGGCGCGGCTATACAGGCCGACGGCGGTCAGGGTCAGTACGCGCCCGATCACCAGGTCCGGGCTGCGCTGGGCGATGGCGTCGCTGATATAGAGGAGCGAACTGTTCGTTCCAAAGCGCAGGATCGGCCCGATCCCTTTCAGGCTGGGCGGGAAGGGCGGGCGAATGCCCGATCGCCATTGCCCGATCAGCGCGCGGGCCGCCTGCTGCGCCACCGCCGCCCAGGCCAGCGCAAAGGCCGAATAGCCCGCCCAGGCCAGCCCCAGCGACAGCATCGCATTGACCACCGCCGCGCCGACATTGACCAGGAACAGCGACCGGTAATCCATCCGCCGCTGCAACATGGCACTCGGCACGATGCCGAATGGGACGATCAGATACGAACTGGCGATGATGACCAGCAACGGGGTCAGCCGGTCATTGGCGTAGAATCGCGCCACCGGCCAAGCGAGCGCCAGGATCACGAAGCCGATCCCCAGCGCAAAGATGACCGAGACGGAGAAACAGGTCCGCACCTGCGCCTCGCTCAGGTCGCGCTCGCCCGCGACGAAGCGTCGGATGCCGAAATCCTGCAACGCCGACACCATCATCGCGGCGGACAGGGCGATCGAGAACAGCCCCATCTCGGCCGGGCTCAGGAAGAAACGGGAGATCAACACGCTGACCACGAACTGGATCGCAAAAGCGATATACTGCGCGCCGATCGACCAGAGGGCCGCACCCCGGACCGAGGAGCCACTCATCGGCGTGGGCGATTCTGAAGGAGCGCGCGGGCCAGCTGCCACGCCCCGTGGGGGCGGTGATTGCGCACCAGCCGCGCGACCGCCCGCCACAGGCCGGGCACACGGCGCTGACCGGCCTCCCGCCCATCCTTCAGATGCGCGATGATCAGCGGCAGGCCTTCGCCCGCGAGCGTGTCGGGTGCGAAGAGGATACCGCGCGTGACCTCGGCTCGAACCTGTCGCGCGATGCCGGGACGGCCAAAGGCGTGATCCAGCGATTCGATGGGCGGCAGCGCCTGCCAGCCATCGGACGGGTCGGGTCGCCCCTGAAGCCGCTCGATCCGCGCCAGCCGTGCGATGGCCGCGCCATAATGCTGGGCCAGGACATGGCGGTGCGACACCTGCGTGTCGGAATAGCGATAGAGCAGCAACCGCTCGGGCAGATTGGCCATGCGCGTCCGCTCGGCCAGCCGCAGCCAGAGGTCATAGTCCTCGCAATGCCGATAGGCGGCGCGGTAGCCCCCCACGGCCTCCAGCAGATCGCGCCGGATCATCACCGACGGATGACAGAGCGGCGACCCCAAGACGCTGGAGCCGAGCGCCTCGGAAATCGCCTCGGCAGACAGGGGGTGGTCGACGGCATGATCGCGACGGGGTTCACCCGTTTCGGTGATGCCGCGAATCTGCGTGCCGACCAGTCCGTGATCGGGGTGGGCCTCCAGAAAGGCGATCTGCTGCGCGAACCGCTCGGGCAGGGCGATATCGTCGCCGTCCATCCGCGCGATATAAGGTGCACGGGCTTCGGCAATGATGAGGTTCAGGCTGGCGATCAGCCCCCGATTACTCTGGTGAATGATGCGAACCCGGGAATCCCGTGCGGCATAGCTGTCCAGGATCGCCCCCGATCCGTCGGTCGAACCGTCATCCACCGCCACCAGCTCGAAGTCGTCGAACGTCTGCGTCAGGATGCTGTCCAATGCGAGCGCCAGATAGGCCGCATTGTCATGCACGCTAAGGGCGACGGTGATGCGGGGCGACGTCATACTCGTATCGCTCTGTCCCTATACGCAGCGGCTAAACAGGCTCTTAAACAAGGCCGGTGGGTGGTGCGAATCCCGAATGACGAATTCGTTCCCGGGCCAAGCGCGCCGGAATTCCCGTGCAAATCACTGAATAATAATCGCTTTTCGATTTTTTGCAGAAAAATGGCAATTTTTGTGTTGACCGTCAGATGGTGTCCGCCTAGAGGGGTTTCACCGCGACGGAGCGGGCCGCTGCGGCGGCGCTTCGGAGGCGGTACTGGCAGTGAGATGCTGGCGCACGGAAGTTTCTAGGCTGGAAGGCTTAGGGATGGAAGGGGTGCCGGTTTTGTTGTCGGCT